>NZ_JAJJIB010000002.1:0-235275 GCF_020905435.1 Microbacterium sp. F2E
CCGACCACCGATCCGTGCAAGCGCTCGAGAGGGACCTCCGAGAGTGGGTCAAGGCATGGAACGAGAACCCGAAGCCCTTCATCTGGACCAAGACCGCAGACCAGATACTCGAATCCCTCGGACGACTATTGCAACGAATTAACGGCGGAGGACACTAGCTAGGGCTTTCAGAACGGCGGGAGCGCGCAGAGTCAACGGCGCGCAAGAGCCTGAGCGTCCCCTCGAGTTTGGCGAAAGTGTCGTCGGGGAGGGGGTCAGGGGAGAAGTGCATCAGGCTATTGCGGACGTCCGCAATGAGTGTCACGAGTGAGCGCAGTCGCTCCCGAGTGATTCCGACCCAGCCGAGCTTCTCCCAGTTCAGGTCATCATCGAAAAGATACGGATACGCACCGAGGGTCAATCGCCCGATCGTCTTGCAGTTGGCTGGTGAGCGCTCCACGTCTGCGTCGGTCAGCCGTAGCCTTACCGCGCGGCGCATCCGCATTTCGATTTCCTCGATCATCACGAGAGGTCGCCGATCACGCCCGAACTCGGCGGTGAGATCCGCGATGGTCACGATCCCACCGATTTCGTTGGCTTCGCCGCGTACGAAAACGTAGCCGCTCGACTCGATCTGAGCCACGACATCCAGCACATTCGCATAAGGCGCCACCGTCGGTGGAGACGTGGTCATGGCATCGCCGACCGTTGTCGGCTTGCCATGCATGTGGGCGATGGCGATTGATTCCCACGTAATAACGCCGACGAGCCCGCCCGCCTCGACAACTGCGAGTTGCGAGTAGTTGCCCTCGAGCATCGCCGTGCGTGCATCCGCGATGAGATCGTCTCGCGAAACGGACACAGGTGCGCGTCGAGCGGATGGAATCTGAAGCACGCGGTAGCCGACGGCGGGCTCAGCCTCATTTTCCTCTGTGAGAAACGTGCCAGCGTCGAGCTGGTCGTGCTGACCGCGGCGCGCGATGGGCGTGACGACGATCTGCTCATCCATGTCGGCCTCGGTGACTGCGGGCACAGAGGTCAGCCCCGTCTTGTGCAGCAGCTCATCGATCTGAGCCACTGTCTGGGCCGTCCGGCGGTCCACACCTGCAAGATCGAGGAGCTCGCGAACGGTCATGGGTGTTGGTTTGTCCGGGGGGAGCTCCTCGATGCTTGCCGGCAGCGGCCCACCGTCGCGAGACGGTCCAGGGTCGGCCCTTCCGTCGCGGACTTTCATCAGACGCTCGGCTGCCCCGAATCGAGCCAGCTCGCACACCGTGAGGAGTGAGCCTAGCGATGCGCGCAGGTCATGTCTCAAGGTCGCTCGATCGACGTCCGAACGCTGCCATGCGACCGACCTAAAGTGCTCGCCGTGCTCGTGTTCATCGAATCCGTAATCCGACCGCACAGTTCCGATTGCCAGTGCGCCATCGGACTTCAACGGCATGACGACGATGTCACCCACTTGCATCTCATTGACGAACCTGTCCAACTGTCCCGTCCAGTTGCCGATGAGGTAGTTCGAGGCGCTGGGGTGCACAGCGGTCAGGGCTTCTCTAATCTGTTCGCGAGAGAGATTAGTCAGGTCTCCGACTTCGGACCATCCGATCAAAGCTCGGCCAGCGCTCAAAGCAGCTTGTTCGCGCTGCCCCTTGCGTCCACCGCGTACCATCCATGCCCGCATCTCGCCATTGTGGGTGAGTACGCTCGCGGGCCGCAACCGTCAGTCGCGGCCCCCACATTGCGGGAGGCACGATAGCCGATGTAGCCACCCCAGGTATCCCGACGCATGTCAGTGCCCGAGGCTCGCGTTCACGATGACGAACCCGACGGGGGAGGCACAGCGGCGCCGATCTGCCAGCCGGCGGACATGAGCCCCCGTCCGACATCATCACGAGGAAGAGCGATGTCAACGCGAGCGCCGCGAAGCCGAGGATGCCGGCGATCATGAGGATCCCGGAGACGATCACGTCAGCGATGCGGCCGCCGGACCAAAATGCTCCCGGGACGGGTGGCTGAGCTGCGGACGAGAATGACGCGGGCGGCGTTGTCGATATGCCGGAAGTACGGGCATTGGGAACGTGCCTGCCACCGGAGCGCATCGTCGCCCGCGCCGAGGCATCCCATCACGTTGTGCGACGATCAATCCGTGGGGGAAACGATCGTGTTGCTGGCCAATGACTTGCAGCAGGAAGAGCTCGAGCGGGCCGGCTGGCACGTCAGCGCGCGGTCCTTCGGAGCCCAGCTCGACGTGGACCGCATCGATTCTGAGGGCCTTGCCCGACTCGTTACTCGCGCAGGGCCAGCTATCCGTGAGCTCCGCGCCGACGACGTCAATGCCATCCTCACGCTCGATGCCGCGACGAGCGGCGACTACCCCGGCGGCGTGGCGACCCGACACGACCCCCTCACACCACACAGCGCGGCCGACCTTCCCGACGCTTTCGACATCAGCCCCGTCCCCGCTCCGGGACCCGACGCCGTCGCCCCGCCTCTGTTTCGCGGCATCTACGGCATGCCCATGTTCGTGACGATCCCGACGGCCGATCTCGCGGCATCCATCGACTTCTGGACCTGCGGCCTCGGCTTCTTCGAGCTGTTCGGCATTCCGGGTCAGATGACGCACCTGCGCCGGTGGGCGTTCCAGGACGTCCTGCTCGTCGCGGGCGCGCCGGCCGACACCGCCCCGGCTGCGAGCGTGAGCTTCGCCTGCGTGCTCGACCAGATCGATCCGATCGCCGAGGCCCTGCGCGCCCTCGGCGTCGACGCCCACCTGCGCGACACGATGTGGAACACCCGCGACATCGAGGTCATCACCCCCGAAAACACCCGCGTGATCTTCACGGCGGGCAAGGTGTTCGACCCCGACAGCGTCGAGGGCCGCACCCTCCGTGCGGTCGGCATCGGCACCGACGACAATGAGTCCCATGTCTGACGACGGACTGCCGGTGGGCGAGACGGCCGCGCGCCTGGGTCTCACCGTGCGGACGCTCCACCACTGGGACGAGATCGGCCTCGCGAGTCCCGCGGAACGCTCGCGGGCCGGCTACCGGCTCTACACGGATGCCGATGTCGAACGCCTCCGGCGCATCGTCGTGTACCGCGAGCTCGGGCTCGACCTCGACGCGATCCGGGCCATCCTCGATGAGCCGGCGGGCGGTGTCGCCGACCAGCTGCGGGTGCAGCGCGCTCAGCTCGCGCAGCGCATCACCCAGCTGCACGACCTCGACGACGATCTCGCCCGCATGATCGAGGCGCAGGAGCGCGGCATCCTGCTCTCCGACGACGAGCAGCGCGAGATCTTCGGCCCCGACTGGAACACCGACTGGCCCGCCCAGGCGCGCGACGCCTACGGGCAGTCGGCGCAGTGGCAGCAGTACGCCGAGCGTGCGGCGGCGCGCTCGGCCGGCGACTGGGCGACGGTGACCGAGGCGATGGTCGCGTTCGAGGCGGAGCTCGGTGCCGCGGTCGACGACGGAGCGACATCCGGGGATGCCGTGTCGAACAGCCTCGTCGAGCGACACCGCACCCTGTTGTCGCAGTTCTTCCCGATCACCCGGCAGATGCAGGTGTGCCTCGGGCGGATGTACGTCGCCGACCCGCGGTTCTCGGCGCACTACGACGCCGTGCGGCCGGGGCTTGCCGTATGGCTGAGCCGGGCCATCGATGAGAGCGCGCGCGCCGCGGGCATCGACCCCGATACCGCCACCTGGGAGTAGCGTGCCGGGTGGCTGCGGTGCGCCGAATCGCGGCGCCGGCACCGCGCCCGCGAGCCTTGTTCGCGACATAGACCGAGTGCTCGACCACGCTCCGGTAGACCTCACGAGACGACACCGGTGAGGCGGCGACCCATCCGATGACGACCCCGGCGGCGTCCTCGGCAATGAGCCGCCCCAGGGCGAGTTTCCCCGAGTCGAAGGCCGTCCACGTCGGCGGCTCCGCCTCGAACGTCGCGTTGCCGGTGGCGATGCCTTCTCGGTAGATGGATTCCACCGCCGTCCAGTCGGTGGCGGTCATCGCGCGGATGAGAACGCCGCTCATGGGCGCAGCGTGCGGGAGGCCTGTTCGAGGGCGTCGGTGACAACGCGGTAGTAGGCCCACCGGCCGCGTTGTTCGCGGGTGGCGAGGCCCGCGTCGACGAGCAGTTTCATGTGATGGGAGACGGTCGGCTGGGATAGCCCGACGGGCTCGGTGAGGTCGCAGATGCATGCTTCACCATCGCCGGATGCGGCGATCAGCGAGAGAAGTCGCACCCGTGTGGGGTCGCCTAGAGCCTTGAACGTGCGCGCGATCCGCTCGGCCTCGTCGGGCGTCAGCACCCCGCCGGTGACCGGCGAGCAGCACGCCGCCGCGTCGGTCGGGAGGAGGGGAAGCGTCGTGGGCATGGAACGATTCTGGCACGTCACATTGACATTCGTTGATGCATCGAGGATTCTCGATCCATCGAGTTCTGTCGATGCGTGAGGAGTGAATGTAATGGAGAGCGCGTTGCCCGTGGTTGTGATCGGTGCCGGCCCGCAGGGGCTCGCAGCCGCCGCCCACCTGGTCGAGCGAGACGTGCCGGTCGTTGTGCTGGAGGCTGGAACCGGCCCGGCGTCGGCAGTTGCCGAGTGGGGTCATGTGCGCCTGTTCTCGGAGTGGCCGGAGCTGATCGACGCGGCGGGTGCGCGGATTCTCGAGCCCACCGGCTGGGCCGCTCCGACGACGGGGTATCCCACGGGCGCGCAGTGGATCAGCGGCTATCTCGCGCCGCTTGCCACCGAGCTGGGCGAGCGCGTGCGGTACGACGCTCGGGTCGTGGGGGTGTCCCGCCTGGGCCGTGACCGTCTCGTTGATGCCGGCCGCGGCGATCAGCCGTTCACCGTGCACGTGCAGCAGAGCGATGGGGAGGAGTACCGGTTGCAGGCGCGCGCTGTGATCGATGCCTCCGGTACGTGGTCCTCACCCAACCCCGCGGGCGCGGATGGTCTGCCCGCACTGGGCGAGCGGGCCGCCGCGAAGTTGCTGTCGTACCGCATCCCCGACTTCCGCGACCGGGAAGGCTTCGAGGGGAAGCACACGGTCGTCATCGGCTCCGGGCATTCGGCAGTGACCGCGGTCCTCGCGCTGGCGCGCATGGCGCGCCGTGACCCGGACACGACGGTTACGTGGGCGCTGCGCCGCGCCACCGCCGGTAACGCCTTCGGCGGCGGCGAGGCTGACGAGCTGCCGGCACGTGGGGCGCTGGGGATCAAGGCGAAGGAGTTCGTCGATGCCGGCCTGGTGTCGCTCGTGACGGGGTTCCGTGTCGAGCGCGTCACCACGGACGGGGACCGGCCGGTCCTGGTGGCAGAAGACGGCCGCACGCTCACCGGCGATCGCGTCGTCGTGCTCACCGGGTTCCGTCCCGACCTGTCGTTCCTGTCGGAGCTGCGGTTGGAGCTGGACCCCACGTTGCAGGCCCCTGTGCGTATCGCTGCGGAGGTCGACCCGAACGTGCATTCCTGTGGTTCGGTCGCGGCGACCGGCGCTGCCGACCTCGCCCAGCCGAAGCCTGACTTCTACCTCGTGGGCGCAAAGTCCTACGGGCGGGCACCGACCTTCCTCGCCCTCACCGGGTACGAACAAGTGCGTAGCGTCGTCGCGGAGCTCGCGGGCGACCACGATGCCGCCCGCCGGGTGGAGCTGGTGCTCCCCGACACGGGCGTCTGCGGCGGCGCCGGCCTGTTCGACGCTTCCGGTGCATCCCTCGGCGGCGCGTGCTGTGCCCCGCCGGCTCAGGTGCTCCAGATCGGGCGCGCCCCGGCCACCGTCTGACAAGACGCACGAGAGGGGGCGAGTCGCATCAGCGATCCGCCCCCTTGCTCGGTGCTCAGCGTGCGAGGAGGGTGGTCTGAATCTTCTCGGATACGGCTTCGCGCAGCGGCCGCACGGCCTCGGCGTCCCAGGTCTCCGGGTTGGGGAAGGACCACTCCAGGACCTCACCGCGGGGCGTGGACGGCAGGGCGAGGCCGGGCTTCATCAGAATCACGACGTCCGCCTGATCGAGGTCGTCCGCGGTCACGGCACGGGGCACCCGGTCGGTGATGTCCATGCCTAGCTCAGCGACCGTGGCGGCCACGGCGGGGTTGACTCGGCCGGCGGGCGACAGTCCCGCCGACGTTGCGGTGAACCGGTCGCCGGCCAAGTGCTCCAGGAGCGCGGCGCCGAGCTGGGAGCGGCCGGCGTTGTGCTGGCAGATGAACAGGACGGTCGGAGTGGTGTCAGTCACGGGTTCTCTTTCTGGGAGGGGTTAGGTGGCGGCGAGCCGGGGCGCGAGTTCCGTGATGCGGCGCTCCAGCTCGTCGTAAGCGGTGTCGAAGGCGTCATCGGTGCCGACGCGCACCGGGTCAGGGATTGACCAGTGCAGATGCGCGTTCACACCGAGTTCTTCGTGCGCGTTGTCGCACACGGTGACCACGAAGTCCGAACCGGTCAGCACCGTCTCCAAAGCCCGAGGCGACTCGTCGGAAAGGTCGAGCGCGTGACGATCCGCCGTCGCGATCGCGCCGGGGTCGATCCGGTCTGCGGGGTGAGTGCCGCCGGACGCGGCAGGGATGCTGCTGCGGGTCGACCACAACGCTGCGGCCAACTGCGATCTGGCCGAGTTCGCCGTGCACACGAACACCACCCGGCTCGCCCGCTCGACTCGACCGGGAGTGAGGCCCTGCAACGCGGTATCGATCAGGTGGACGTAGCTGCGTCGCTTGTCCGCTTCCGACCGCGACCGGGCCACCATGCCCGCCGCCTCCAAGACGTTCAGGTGGTGAGCAACGAGGTTTCCCGGCATGCCCAGAGCCGTCCGAATCTCCGACGGCGACAGGTCACCCAGCGTCAGGAGGTCCACGATCCGCAGGCGCGACGGGTCGCTCAACGCCGCGTGCCGAGCTGCGCGTGCCTCCAACGTGTCCATTCGTTCGATGTTCATTGATTCAATGTTGACTGATCTATCCGGTTCGGGTCAAGATGAGCCGACATGAAAACCACCACTCGCTCCTACCCGGCCGTGACGCGGCCGCACGTGCTGCGCCGTGCCGCTGCCGAGTTCGTCGGGACGGGGCTGCTCGTCACCGTCGTGGTCGGGTCGGGGATCGCCGCGCAGCGTCTCTCCCCAAATGATGTGGGGTTGCAGCTTCTCGAGAACAGCCTGACCACGGCGCTCGGCCTGACGGTGCTGATCCTCATGCTCGGCCCGGTGTCGGGGGCACACTTCAACCCCGTGGTGTCGCTGGCCGACTGGTTGCTTGGCCGTCGCGCGGGGACCGGCCTGCCGCCGCGCGATCTCGCCCCGTACCTCGCCGCGCAGATTCTCGGCGGCATCGCCGGCACCCTCCTGGCAGGAGTGATGTTCGACACCGCGCCCGCGCTCTCCGGCAACGACCGTGCGACCGGCGGGCACCTGGTCGGGGAAGTGGTCGCCACCGCCGGGCTCGTGTTGCTGATCTTCGCGCTCGCCCGCACCGGGAAAGGCTCAGTGACCGCGGCAGCGGTCGGTGCCTACATCGGCGCCGCGTACTGGTTCACCAGCTCCACATCGTTCGCCAACCCCGCCGTGACCATCGCCCGCATGTTCACCGACACGTTCGCCGGCATCGCCCCCGCATCGGTGGTCCCGTTCATCCTTGCCCAGCTCGTCGGCGCGGCCCTTGGGCTCGCGCTGCTGCTCGTTTTCTACCCGACCGCCGCGCGCACCGCGGGCGACGTCGTGGTGCCCACGCAACCCGAAACCACGTCCTGAAAGGCACCCCCATGCACCTCGTAGCGATCGGCGGAAGCGACGCCGGCATCTCCACCGCCCTGCGCGCCCGCGAACTCGACCCCTCCGTCGACGTCACCGTCGTGGTCGCGGACGCCTACCCGAACTTCTCCATCTGCGGCATCCCCTACTACTTCTCCCGCGAAGTGCAGCCCTGGCAGTCCCTCGCCCACCGCACGCACGCCGACCTCGAAGCAACCGGCATGAACCTGCGCCTAAACACTCTCGCCACCAGCATCAACGTCGACGGCCGCACGCTCACCGTCCGCGACGCCGCCGGCACCGAATCGACGATCGCGTACGACGAGCTCATGGTCGGCACCGGAGCATCCCCGTCAACCGCCGGGATCGCTGGCCTCGACCAGCTCGGCCCCGATGACGGTGTCCACCTGCTGCACTCGATGGGCGACACCTTCGCCCTCGAGCGCTACCTCGACGAGCACCAGCCCGAAACCGCGATCATCGTCGGCGCCGGCTACGTCGGCCTCGAAATGGCCGAAGCCCTCACCGTCCGCGGCCTGCACGTCACCCAGCTCCAACGCGGCCCCGAAGTGCTCTCCACCCTCGACCCCGAACTGGGCTCCCTCGTCCGTGAGGAACTCACCCGCCACGGCGTCGACGTGCTTACCGGAACCCGCGTCGAAGCTGTCACCCGCGACGCGGGCCGCCTCACAGTGACCGGCATCCGCGACGGTGACACTTTCTCCCGCAGCGCCGACCTCGTGCTCGTGGTCGTGGGCGTGCGCCCCAACACCAGCCTGCTCACCGCCGCGGGCGCGGCCACGGGCGCCGGTGGTGCGGTCGTCGTCGACGAGCACATGCGCACCGGCCTGCCGAACGTGTGGGCCGCCGGAGACGGCGTGGTCACCCACCACCGCCTGCTCGGCGTCACCTACCTGCCCCTCGGCACCACGTCCCACAAGCAGGGCCGCGTCGCCGGAGAAAACGCCATCGGCGGCAACGCCCGCTTCGCCGGCAGCCTCGGCACACAGGTCGTGAAGGTCTTCGACGTCGTAGCCGCCCGCACCGGCCTCCGCGACCACGAAGCCGCCGCCGCCGACTACGCCCCCCACAGCTACACCGCCATCGCTGACGACCACAAGCGCTACTACCCCGGAGCCACCCCCATCAGCATCCGCATCACCGGAGACACCCGCGACGGCCGCCTCCTCGGTGCACAACTCGTCGGCACCCGCGGCGCCGAAATCTCCAAGCGTGTCGACACTTACGCCACCGCCCTGCACCACGGCATGACGGTGGCCGGAATGAGCGACCTCGACCTCTCCTACACGCCCCCGCTCGGCTCCCCATGGGATGCCGTGCAGATGGCAACCCAGGCATGGGAGCGCGATGCGCGCTCGTTGACGGCCGCGATCTAGCCGCTACGACCCCTTCGCCGTACACGACGAGGGCCTGCACGTATGCGCGTGAAGGCCCTGCGGTCCGGTCAGACGCGCTGGCTGAAGTAGTGCCCCATAAGGTGGTGTAGCCCGCGGTGGCCGGCCTCGTCGTGGACGTGGGCGCGGTCACCGTGTGATCCTTCGAGGAAACTCTCACATCCCACTCGAAAGGCATCATCACGATGACCGCACCTCATATTGTCGACCCTGCTGGCCTGCTCGGCGAAGCCCTCGCCGATTCGTCTCCGGATCTGATGCGCGGGCGACGGCGCGCAGTTCGACGGCGCCGTCGCCGACGCCGTGATCGCGGCGTTCTCCGGCACCGGAAAGCCCTACGTCCACACCGGGGGGCTCTGGATCCACGGACCCTCCGACGACCTCACCGAAGACACCCCCTTCAACCCGCCCGCGCTCGTCGCGTGGCGCGAGGGCGTGGAATCCCGCCTCGAAGCCGCCGACCTGGAGCTGTCGATCGTCGAGCCCGGCATGGTCTACGGGCATGCGGCGGGCATCCCGGCATCCCTCGCCGATGCGCCGAAGGATGCCGAGGGCCGTCTCACCGTCGTCGGACTCGGCACCCAGCACTGGCCGACCGTGCATGTCGACGACGTCGCCGACCTCTACGCCTTGATCGTCGAGAGCCCGTCGCCGGCCAGCCGCGTCCTGGCGCTCAGCGGGCAGAACCCGACGGTCGCCGAGCTCGGCGAGGCCTTCGCCGGCGGCCCGGTCGCGCCGGAGGGGGTGGATGCCTCGCGCGCCCGCCTGGGCGCGGCATATGCCGACGCGCTCATGCTCGACCAGCAGGGCAGCGGCGCGAAGGCCCGCTCGATCGGTTGGGCGCCCTCGCGCCCGTCGCTTCTCGAGGAGATCCGGTCGGGGCAGTACGCCGCCACGGCCGCCGACTGACCCGGTTCCACCGGCGCCGCCCCGGGGCTACGCCCGGAAGGATCCTCGACGGAGAGGCACGGCATGAGAACCCTGCGCTACGCGATCGGCGTCAGCCTCGACGGTTGCGTGCACCACGAGGCGGGCGTCGCACCCGACGAAGAGCTGATGCGCTTCTGGACCGATGAGATCGCCCGCGCCGACGCGCAGATCTACGGTCGCGTTACCTACGAGATGATGCAGGGCGCCTGGCACCGGCCCGACGACGGCGTCTGGCCGGAGTGGACGGATGCCTGGGAGGTGCCGTTCGCGGAGACCCTCGACGCGGCGAAGAAGCACGTCATGTCGAGCACGCTCCCGTGCGTCGACTGGAATGCCGAGCTCGTCCGCGGCGACGTCGTCGAGGCGGTGCGCGCGCTCAAGGCCGAGCCGGGCGGTGCGCTCTCCGTCGGCGGGGTGACGTCGCCGACCGCGCTCGCGAACGCGGGCCTCATCGATGAGTACCTCTTCGCCGTCCATCCGTTGGTCGCCGGCCACGGCCCACGGTTGCTCGACGGCCTGCACGAGCGCCTCCACCTCGACCTCGTCGAGCGCCGCGAGTTCGGCTCGGGCGCCGTCGCAACTGACGCGCGACGAAGGCATCCGCGACGACGCGTCGGTCGAGAAGCTCGCCGGCCTCCGCGCGCTGTTCGCCGCCGACGGCACGGTGACCGCCGGCAACTCGTCGTCGATCAACGATCGGGCACTCGCTCGGGGTCTCGGGCGGCCGCATCACCGGCCACGCCGCGCACGAGCTCGCCCGCCGCGGCGGGGGCGTCGCCGTCGCCGCGATCTGCATCGGCGGCGGGCAGGGCCTCGCCGTCGTCCTCGAATGCTGAGCCCGGGCACGGGCCTTGCGACCCGCGCCCGTAGCCGGGAGCGTCCGCGCGTCAGGCCGGCGCGAGCCAGACGGTCGTCTCGCCCGGCACGAAGCTCGCGGCGTCGGAATCCGGGCCGGATGCCGCGTCGCCGCGCGCGCTCGTCGCGACGACCTGCCCCGACGCTGCTGACAGCTGATACGGCTCGACGCCGAAGTTCGTGATGACCTGCCACCCGTTGGGGCGGGCGAAATGCAGCACATCGTCTCGTCCCGTCTCGATCCATTCCAGCTGTTCGCCGGTCTGCAGCTCGTGACGCAGGGCCAGTGCGCGCCGGTACATCGACAGGGTCGAGTCGGGGTCGGCCTCTTCGACGGCGACCGCGTGCTCGGCGAACCACGCCGGCTGCGGCAGGTGAGCGCCGTTCTCGCCGAAACCGAACGACGAGCCGTGCGCCGTCCAGGGGAGCGGGACGCGGCATCCATCCCGCCCGTACTGCTCCCGGTTCGTGCGGAAGAACGTCGGATCCTGACGCTCGTCTGGCGCGATCTCGGCGACCTCGTGGAGCCCGAGCTCTTCGCCCTGATACAGGTAGGCCGATCCCGGCAGCCCGAGCAGGAACAGCGACGCCGCTCGCGCCCGACGCTCGCCGCCCTCGCGGTCGAGAGCGGCTTCGTCGGCGCCCGACTCGAGCCAGCCGCCGCCGTGGCGGCGCGGCACCGCCCCTTCTTCGTCGGCGGACGGCAGGGTGCGCAGCCCGTAGCGGGTCGCGTGCCGGAACACGTCGTGGTTCGAGAGCACCCACGTCGACGACGACCCCGATCGGGCGGCGAGGGCGATGTTGTGCGTCACGATGTCGCGGAACTGCGCCGCGTCGAAGTCGGCGACGAGCAGGTCGAAGTTGAACGACTGCCCGAGGCTCTCGGGGCTCGCGTACTTCGGTACGCGGTCGGAGGCGACCCACGCTTCGGCGACGGCCGTACGCGGCGGGTCGTACGAATCGAACACCTCGCGCCACTGCGCGTACACCTCGTGCACGTCGTCGCGGTCGAGGAGCGGGTGGTTGCCGTCGACCGGGATCGCGGCGAGCTCGGCCGCCGAGGGCAGCGGCTCGGTGAGGTCTTTCGTCAGCATGTGCGCGACGTCGATGCGGAACCCGTCGACCCCGCGGTCCGACCAGAAGCGCAGCGTGCGCACGAAATCGTCGCGCACGTCGGGGTTCGACCAATTCAGGTCGGGCTGCTCGATCGCGAAGCTGTGCAGGTACCACTGTCCGTCGTCGACGCGCTGCCAGGCGCTGCCTCCGAACGCCGCGGTCCAGTCGGTCGGCGGCTCGGATCCGTCCGGCCCCGTGCCCTCGCGGAAGATGTACCGCTCGCGTGCCGCCGAGCCGCGCCCCGCCGCGAGCGCCTCCTGGAACCAGACGTGCCGGTCGGACGTGTGGTTCGGCACGATGTCGATGACGACCCTGATGCCGCGCCCGTGGAGGGCCGCGAGCGTCGCGTCGAAGTCCTCGAGTGTGCCGAGCCGCGGGTCGACGTCGCGGTAGTCGGCGACGTCGTAGCCGCCGTCGGCGAGCTCCGACGGATAGAACGGGCTGAGCCACACCGCGTCGATGCCGAGCTCGGCGAGGTAGTCGACGCGCGAGAGGATGCCGCGGATGTCGCCGAGGCCGTCACCGGAGGCATCCGCGAAGCTGCGCGGATAGATCTGGTACACAGCCGCCTGGCGCCACCAGGGCGCGTCGGTGGGGGCGGAGTCGTCGTGGACGACTGCGGCGGGGAGGGTCACGCGGGTCCTTTCGGAGGATCGGGCAGGCAGGTGATGGATGCCGGATGGGCGCTCAGCCCTTGACGGCACCCTGCGTGACGCCCTCCATCACCCAGCGCTGTGTGAACAGGTAGGCGACGATGGCGGGCGCCATCGCCATGAGGTACGAGGCGAACGACACGTTGTAGTTGTTGCTGAACTGCGTCTGGAAGAGGTTCTGCCGCACGGGCAGGGTCTGCAGCGCCGGGTCGGAGATGATGAGCGAGGGCATCATGAAGTCGTTCCAGGCGTAGAGGAACGCGAAGATCCCCACCGTCGCGCTCATCGGCGCGAGAAGCGGGAAGATCAGCCGCCAGAACGTCTGCCACGTCGTCGCGCCGTCGATGCGCGCGCTCTCTTCGAGCTCGATCGGGATCGAGCGCAGGAACGCGGTGAACAGCAGCACGCTGAAGCTCAGCTGGAACATCGTGGCGAGGATGACGACGCCCGCAGGGTTGTCCAGACCCACCCGACCCGTCAGCTGGATCTGCGGGAGGGCGACGACGGGGAACGGGATGAACATCGCCGCGAGCAGGTAGAAGAACGAGTAGCGGAACAGGCGCCTGTCCCAGTTGCGGACGATCGCGTAGGACGCAAAGGCGGCGAGGATGATCGTGGCGCAAACCGTTCCGGCGGTCACGACGAGCGAGATGGCCGCGCCGACGGGGAACTTCGTGAGATTCCACGCCTGTACGAACCCGTCGATCGAGAAGGGTGCGGGCAGCGAGAATGCGTTGCCGTCGACTGCCTGACCGGTGGTCTTGAAGGCCATCGAGATCGTGACGTACAGCGGCAGCAGCACCGTGACGGCGCAGAGCATCAGAATGATCGTCGTCGACCAGTTGACGCGTTCGAGCATCGGCGAACGGCCGCCGCGGGTTCTCCTCGTCCCCGTGCGCGGCTCGGTCGCTTCGGCGGCCTCGAAGGCGAGAGCGGGCTGTGTCGTGGACATCAGAACTGGTTCCTTCCCCGCGTGAGCGAGAGCTGGAGGACGGAGATGATGATGGCGACGATGAAGAAGATGGTCGCGTTGGCCATCTGGTAGGCGTAGTCGCCGCCGTTGAAGCCCGCGATGATCGTCATCGCGACGCTGCGGGTGGCGGTGCCAGGCCCACCGTTAGTCAGCCCGACGATGATGTCGTACGCGTTGAGAAAGCCCTTGAAGCCGAGGATCACGTTGATGACGACGTACCCGGCGACGAGGGGCAGGGTGATGCGCAGCAGCTGCTGCCGCTTGCTGGCGCCGTCGAGATCGGCGGCTTCGTACACGTCGGCGGGCACCGAGAGGAGTCCCGCGATGTAGATGAGGAGCGTGCCGGGGATCGCCTGCCACGCCGTCACGATGACGATGGCGACCCAGGCGAAGTCGGGGTTCGCGAGGATGCTCGTCTGGAGCCACGGGATGCCGAGCGCCGTGCCGGCGGCGGGCAGCGAGTTGGAGAAGAGGAAGTTGAAGACGTAGGCGATGATGATGCCCGAGATCACCATCGGGATGACGAAGATCGTGCGCAGGCCCGTCTTGAACCGGATGCGCGAGGTGAGCCCGACCGCCAGCAGGAAAGCGCAGACGTTCACGACGATCACCGTCGCGATGGAGAATCCGAGGGTGAACAGATAGCTCTGCAGGATCGCGGGATCACTGAACAGGGCGATGTAGTTCGTCAGCCCGATGAAGTGCCAGTCGCCGATGCCGATCGAATCGGTGAAGCTGAAGAAGATGCCGATGACGCCCGGCACCGTGATCGCCAGCGTGAACAGCACGAGGCTCGGCAGCAGGAAGAGGTAGTAGATCGGCTCGACACGACGGGTGCTGCGGCGCGCTCGCCGGTCGTTCCGGGTGACGGTCGTGCTGGTCGTGGCCATCACTGACCCTCCTTGTCGGTGCTGGCGGGCTGGCGGAACGCGAGTCGCGCCCAGTCCTGATCCATGGTGCGCAGGACGGATGCCGGGGACTGCCCGAACACCATCGCCTGCGCGTAGTTGAAGACCGGGATGGTCTTCGGCACGAGCACCGACGGCCCCTGGTAGACCGCGCCGGAGCTGTAGTAGGGGATCATCCCGGCGATGCGCGGATCGCTCGGTTCGGGGCCATCCTCGACCGGGCTGAAGCCCAGCTGCGACTCGTTGTAGGTCTGCACGCGGTCGGGCTCGAAGAGGTACTCGAGGAAGTCGCGGGCCGCCTCTTTGTGCCCCGATCCCTCCGGGATCATCGCCGCGAGGTCCATGTTCACGCGGACCTTCAGGTCGCTCGGGTCGTCGGTCATCGGCAGCGGGAACGTGCCGAGATCGAGGTCGGGCGACGTCTTCGCGATCTCGCTGAAGGCCCACGGCCCCTGCAGGTACATCGCCGCCTGTCCCTTGGCGAAGGCCAGGTTGCCGTCGCCGTACCCGCGGCTCGAGGCATCCTTGTTCACGTATGTCGACGTCAGCTGCAGCATCTTGTCCATCGGGGCGGCGAAGTCCTTCTCGAACGAGACTTCCGAGTCGGGCCCGACGTCGGCGCCCTCGGCCTTCAGCCGGTCGAAGAAGTCGAGCACGTCGAGCGAGCCGCCGACCGAGTAGTCGTACCAGCCCTGGCCGATCGTCCAGTCGTCCTTGAATGTCGCGTAGAACGGGGTCACGCCGGCGGTCTGCAGCACGTCGCAGACGTGCAGCAGCTCGCTCCACGTCGTCGGCACCTCGAGGCCGTTCTCGGCGAAGATCTGCTTGTTGTAGATCACCGAGGCGGCCATGACCGAATAGGGCAGCGCACTCGTCCGCCCCGCGCAGGAGCCGTACTGATCGAGGAGCGGCTGCAGGTCGTCGCGGCTGTGCCGTGCGGCATCCGTGCCCGCCAGGTCGCTCAGGGCGCACCGCTCGACGAACCGTGCGACCTCGTAGTTGTAGTTCGCGAGCATGATGTCGGGCGGGTTGCCGCGCACGAAGCTCGCCGACACGACGTCGACGCCCGAGGTGTCCATGACGACCTGGACCTTGTCTTGCGACGCGTTGTAGTCGGCGACGACCTTGTTCATGAAGTCGATCGCCTCGCGTTTGCTGAACGTGAAGCGGATCGTCTCACGCCCGTCGGCGGAGCAGCCGCTCAGGGCGGTTGCGGCCAGCGTCGCCGCCGCGACGACCGCGACCAGCCGCCGCAGCGCTCGGGTTGTCACAGACACCTTCGTCCTCCGTTCGCGTCGGCATCACCGCCAACGTCGATGAGTAGATTTACTCGCCAAATCAATTGGATGCAGGCAGTATTGCAGCAGCTTCATCGAAAGGTCAAGAGCCCGTGTCTGACTTCTCGCCCGCCCCGACGGGCGCGCCCGCGATCGCGGCTGCGCCTGCGGTTCGCTCCCCCAGCCAGGAGGCCGCGTGGGAGTACGCGTGGACGGTGCGCGAGTTCACGGCGAGCGATGCGATGGCGGCCACCGGCATGACCCGATCGACGGTCATCGACGCGCTCGAGAACCTCGTCGGCACCGGCCTGCTGCGCGAACTGCCGAACGCACGTGACGCCGGCGTCTACCGCAAGGGGCGCCCCGCGCGGCGGTTCGAGCTGCGAGACGACGCGGCGCTGCTGGTCGGGGTGGATGCCGGTCGCACGCACATCACCGTCGTCGTCGCCGATCTGCGCTCGCAGCCGCTCGCGACCCATCGCGTGGTCGCAGACGGAACGAGCGAGGACGTCGCTCAGCGCCGCCGCGTGCTCGCCGGAGCCGTCGACGAGGCACTCGTCCTCGCCGGTCGCACACGCGATGAGGTGGGAGCCCTGTGCGTCGGGGTGCCCGCGCCGGTGGATGCGGCGGGGCGCTCGCCGAGGCATCCTGAGGGCTTCTGGGACCTCATGAATCCCGACCTCATGTCGCTGTTCGACTGGGCCGTGCTGCGACGGGTCGACAACGACGCGTCGCTCGCGGCGGTCGCCGAAGGGGCCGCCGGGGCGGCGGCCGGACGCCGTGACTACATCGCGCTGCTCGCCGGCGACCGACTCGGGGCGGGGGTCGTGCTCGACGGGCGCTTGCTGCGCGGCGCGCACGGCGGAGTCGGCGAGATGATCGCCTTCGACCACGTCGAGGGGGTGGGCTCGGCGCACGGCCTCGGCCAGATCGCGGCCCAATGGGCGGCCGAGGCCGTCGCGGCGGGTGAGGTCGACCCCGCCAGCCCCCTCGCGCTGGCGCCCGAGATCGACGGGCGTGTGGTGCTCGAACTGGCCGCGGCCGGCGATCCCGACGCGCGTCGCATCACTGCGCGGGTGAGCCGCGTGCTCGCGCTGATCGTGAGCGTGCTGGGGAGCATCTTCGACCCGAGCCTCGTCGTGGTCTCGGGAGCGGTGGCGGCGGGCGTCGATGAGGTCGCCGACGCGGCGCGCCGGTCCCTGCCGACCGACCTGCACCTGCCCGCGCCCGAACTGGTGGTTTCGACGCTCGGCGCCGACGTCGTGGTCATCGGCGCGGTGGCCGCCGCAGCGGACCTCGCCCGCGAGTGCCTTCTCGAGCGCTGGTCCGCCTGACGCGCCCGCGCGTCAGGCGCGTGCGCGGCTCTCGACCGGCGGGCGCCAGACCAGGAAGGTCGACAGCGCAGCTGCGAAAGGGGAGGATGCGAGAGGGAGCGCACGCTCACGACTCGACGAAGAGGAGACTCGCGCATGAAAAAGCTCATCAACTCGCCCGACACGGTGGTCGCCGATGCCCTGCGCGGCGTTGCGGCCGCCCATCCCGAACTGACCGTCGATCACGAGAACCGCCTCGTCATCTCGAACGCCCCGCGCGAGAACCGGGTGGCGCTCATCTCGGGCGGCGGCTCCGGCCACGAGCCGCTGCACAGCGGATTCGTCGGCGCGGGCATGCTTGACGCGGCGTGCGCGGGCGAGATCTTCACCTCGCCGACTCCCGACCAGATGCTGGCCGCGGCGCAGGCCGTGGACTCCGGAGCCGGCGTGCTCTTCATCGTGAAGAACTACACCGGCGACGTGCTGAACTTCGAGATGGCGGCCGAGCTCGCCGGCGACGAGAACATCCAGACGGCCTCGGTCGTCGTCGCCGACGACGTCGCCGTGCAGGATTCGACATATACCGCCGGACGCCGCGGCGTCGGCACCACCGTGATCGTCGAGAAGATCGCCGGCGCGGCCGCCGCCGAGGGCAAGAGCCTCGCCGAGGTCGCCGCCATCGCCGAGAAGGTGTCGTCGGCCGGCCGGTCGATGGGCGTCGCACTGACCAGCTGCACGGTGCCCGCCGTCGGGCATCCGAGCTTCGACCTGCCCGATGACGAGATGGAGGTCGGCGTCGGCATCCACGGCGAGCCCGGCCGCAAGCGCGTGCCCCTCGAGGACGCCAAGGGCATCGCCCACGACATCGTGACGGCCATCACCGACGACCTCGACTTCACGGGGGCCCCGGTGATCGCGCTGCTGAGCGGCCTCGGCGGCACGCCCCTCATCGAGCTGTACGTCGTCTACGCCGACATCGCCGCGGCGCTCGCCGAGCGCGGCATCGAGGTCGCGCGCGTGCTCGTCGGCGACTACATCACGAGCCTCGACATGGCCGGCTGCTCGCTCACCCTCGTGAGAGCCGACGACGAGATGCTGCGGCTGTGGGATGCCCCGGTGAACACGACCGCGCTGCGCTGGGGGGTCTGACGTGGCCGACACCACCGTCGTCACCTCCGCCCAGGTGGAGGCGTGGCTGCGCGCCGCCGCGGGCGAGCTGAACGCACACGCCGACGAGCTGACCGCGCTCGACTCGGCGATCGGCGACGCCGACCACGGCACGAACATGGCGCGCGGCTTCGCGGCCGTCGTCGACAAGCTCGACGCCGCGGGCGATGACAGCCCCGGCATCCAGCCTCTGCTGAAGTCGGTCGGCATGACCCTGATCTCCAAGGTCGGCGGTGCGAGCGGATCGCTGTACGGCACGCTCTTCCTCAACATGGGAAAGGCGGCACCCGACGCCGCTGAGATCGGGGTGGCCGACTTCGCCTCGGTCGTCGCGGCCGGGGTCGCGGGCGTGGTCGGCCGCGGACACGCCGCTGTCGGCGACAAGACGATGATCGACGCGCTCGAGCCGGCGGTGTCGGCCCTGACAGAGGCCGCGGCCTCGGGTGCCTCGGCAGCAGACGCCGTACGGGCCGCCGCCGAGGCCGCCGCGATCGGCCGCGACTCGACGGTGCCGCTCGTCGCCCGAAAGGGGCGTGCGTCGTACCTCGGAGAACGCAGCGCCGGGCATCTCGACCCGGGCGCGGCGTCGGCGACGATCCTGGTGCAGACGCTCGCCGACACCCTGGGCGACGCTGGCGGGTCGCAGGCAGGCGACGGAGGCGCTGCATGATCGGGTTCGTCGTCGTCTCGCACAGCGAACCGCTCGCGCAGGCTGCCGTCGATCTCGCGATGCAGATGATCCACGGCGAGGCGCCACCGGTCCGCGTCGCCGCCGGCGCCGATGGCGGGTTCGGGACGGATGCCGCCGCGATCGCCGCCGCCATCGACGATCTGGCCGACACCGACGGGGTGCTGATCCTCACCGACCTCGGATCGGCGGTGCTGAGTTCGGAACTCGCGCTCGAGCTGCGCGAGAGCACGCAGCCCGTCGTGATCAGCGGCGGTCCGTTCGTCGAAGGCGCGACCGCCAGCATCGTGCGCGCCGCGACCGGCGGCACGCTCGCCGACGTCGCCGCCGAGGCGGCGGGGGCCCTCGCCGCCAAGCAGCCGCACGGGGCTGCCGCCGAGGGCGACGGGGGTGGCGCCGAGGGCGACGAGGGGGCGCCCGCGGCGGCAGAGGCGTCTGCGCCCGGCGCGGAGGCGGTCGAGCGGGAGGTCACCGTCGTCAACCCCGTCGGGCTGCACTCGCGCCCGGCATCCCTCATCGTCAAGGCGGCGACGGGGTTCGACGCCGTGCCGACGATCACGGATGTGACCACGGGGAAAGGCCCCGCGCGCGCCGACAGCATGATCGCGCTGCTCGCGCTCGGGGCCACGCAGGGTCACGTGCTGCGGGTGCGCGCCGAGGGGCCCGACGCCTCGGCCGCCGTCGACGCGATCGCCGACCTCGTCGAGGACGGCTTCGGCGAGGGCGAGTGACCCGCGCCGTCGAGGTGTCGTCTTCTGTCGCGATCTCGCCCGGATGGCGCCGAAACGCGGCACCTCGGCGGCGACTCAGGAGCGATCGATAGACTTTCCTGTGCCCGAAAAAACCTCCATCGACCCCGCCGAGCTCGAGATCGCCCTGCGCGTGATCGCGGCGACCGCCGATCTCGACCCGGAGGACCCCGACTACATCGCCCTGCGCCGGGCCACGGGCAAGATGTACAAAGACGTCAAGCGGCTCGCCCGCAAAGACAAGCGTCAGCGCATCGCGGACGCCGACCGCGCCGTTGTCGCGGCGACCGCCACCGGCGCGCCCGACCGCATCGACGACGAGACGCGCGGCATTCCGCTCGCGAGCCGGGCGACCACGCCGCACGCCGGCGAGCTGATCAAGCCGCGAGCCTGCTACATATGCAAGCAGCCGTATACGCTCGTCGACGCCTTCTATCATCAACTCTGCCCCGAATGCGCCGCGATGAGCCACGAGAAGCGGGACGCGCGCACCGACCTGACTGGCAAGCGCGCGCTGCTGACCGGAGGACGCGCCAAGATCGGCATGTACATCGCCCTGCGGCTCCTCCGCGACGGCGCGCACACGACGATCACGACCCGCTTCCCCCGCGACGCGGTGCGCCGGTTCACGGCCCTGCCCGACTCGGCCGAGTGGATCCACCGGCTGAAGGTCGTCGGCATCGACCTGCGCGACCCGGCCCAGGTGATCGGCCTCGCGGATGCCGTGGCATCCGCCGGTCCGCTCGACATCCTCATCAACAACGCGGCGCAGACGGTGCGCCGCTCGGCGGGGGCGTACAAGCCGTTGGTGGATGCCGAGTTGGCGCCCCTCCCGCAGGGCCCGCTGCCCGAGCTGCTGACCTTCGGGCACACGAACGACGCGCACCCGCTCGCGCTCGCGCAGTCGGTGTCGAGCCACCCGATCCTCGCCGCGGCCGCTCACGATGCCGAGACCCTCACCGCTGAGGCGATGGCCGCGGGGTCGTCGTCGCTCGAGCGACTCGCCGCGGGCACGGCGATCGACGCGGGCGGGCTCGTGCCCGACGAGAACCACATCAACAGCTGGACGCAGCACGTCGATCAGGTCGAGCCGCTCGAGATGCTCGAAGTGCAGCTCGCGAACATGACCGCGCCCTTCCTGCTCGTGAGCCGGCTGCGGCCGGCGATGGCCGCGTCGCCCGCGCGACGGAAGTACATCGTCAACGTCTCGGCGATGGAGGGCGTCTTCGGCCGTGGGTACAAGGGCCCGGGGCATCCGCACACCAATATGGCGAAGGCCGCGCTGAACATGCTGACTCGCACGAGCGCGCGCGAGATGTTCGAGACCGACGGCATCCTCATGACCGCCGTCGACACCGGCTGGATCACCGACGAGCGCCCGCACTTCACGAAGGTGCGCCTCGCGGAGGAGGGGTTCCACGCGCCGCTCGACCTCGTCGACGGCGCCGCGCGCGTCTACGACCCGATCGTGCGCGGTGAGGCCGGTGAAGACCTGTTCGGCATCTTCCTGAAGGACTACCGCAAGAGCTCGTGGTGACGCCGGTGTCACTCCCCTTCGACCAGGGGTGATGCGAGGATCTCGGCGACCTCGGTGATCGCCCGAGAACGGCGTCGCGGTGCCGACCCGTGCGCCTCAACTGAGTCGTCGCCGACCAACCTCGGATCCTCACCAGGCTCCTCCGCGGGCAGGAAGTAGGCGGCGGCCAACGGGGCGACCTCGAGGGTGGATGCCTCGGCGCGGGTGACCCAGCGGAGCTCCTCGATCTCGGCGGCCGTCACCGGCGTCTGTGCGCCGATGTCGACCCGGAAGACGTCGGCGACGACCGCGAAGCCGGGCTCGTTGGCCGCCGCGGCGGTGAACTCGCCGAGCGGCGTCAGGTCGCCCGGTTCGACCTCGAGACCCAGCTCTTCCGCGAGCTCGCGGATGAGCGTCTCTGCGGGAGTCTCGCCCGGTTCGGGTTTGCCGCCCGGCTGCATGAACGCCGTCGTGCCGGTCTTGCGCACGAGGAGCAGACGCTCCGCGCCGCCGGCAGGCCCCGCGCCGTCGGCGTCGGCCGCCGCGGCGACCGAGGTGATGACCGAGGCGGAGACGCGGATCTCCCGCGGCCCGTCAGTGGATCGAGGCATCCGCGGCCCTCACCCGCCAGGCGTGGAATCGCACCGCGAGACCCTCGCGGGTGGGCGCCGCGAGAAACGGACCGCGGAGTCATCGACGGCGACGGGCGCGTGGGTCCACGCGCCGGCGCTCCACGGAATGTCGTGGGGAGTCGTTGAGGTCATGACTTCATCGTGGCATCCCGCCCCGCCCGGCCGCGCCGTCCGGACCGGTGCGTAGGGTCGAGAGCATGCCCGCATCGCTTTCGCGACCCCTCGTCCGCCGCGCGCCCGAAGAGGTCGGCATCCCGTCGCCCGCCACGCACGCGCTGTCGGCGATCGTCACCGCCGTCACGGGCGAGCCGCTCACCGCGTACCTGCGGCCGCGGCTGCTCGACCCGCTGGGCATCGGCGACCGGTGGATGAGCGCCGTCGGCGGCATCGAGCACGGGGCATCCGGCTACCACCTCACCGTCGACGACCTCGCCCGCACCGCCACCATGCTCGGCGCGGGCGGCGTGTGGCAGGGCCGGCAGGTCGCGCCGGCCTGGTACGTCGAGGAGATGAGCCGTCCGTGGGCGACGACGGCCGCCTTCGACGGGCCGCCCGCCGGTGAAGGCGAAGTGAACGACTGGAGCCTCGGCTACGGTTACCAGGTGTGGCGCGGGCGGCACGGATTCCGCCTCGACGGCGCCGCCGGGCAGTTCGGCCTCGTGCTGCCCGAGCACGATCTCGTCATCGCCTACCAGGGCGCGACCCTCGACACCCAGGCGACGCTGCGCGCGTTCTGGGCGTTCGTCGAGGCCGCCGAGGTCGCGGCAGCGGCCGGTGGTGCCGACGGGATCGGTGAGGCGGTCGACGGGGCGCCGGCGGTGCCGGCGCCGCACGACACGTGGGATGCCCGTGACCTGCTCACGATCATGGCCGAGGCCCCGTTCGACGCGGCCGGTCTCGCCCTCGTCGACGCGGGCGACGGGTGGGCGCTGACACTGCCGACCGTGGGTGAGCTCCCCGTCGGCACGGCGTGGCAGGAGGTCGCGGTCGACGCGGATGCCGATGTGGTTGCCGGTGCTCCCGGCGTCGGCGACCCGGCGACCCGGCTGGCGATCGCGACGCGTGGAGAGGCCCGCGGCGACGGGTCGGTGCTCGTGCACGTCGTCGACACGACGTCGCCGCACCGCGCGATCGTCGTGCGGGAGGCGGATGGCACGCTCCGTGCGGGCTGGCACATCCCACCGCTCGGCGGCGGCTGGGCTGCGCTGCGCGTGCCGGCATCCGTCATCGCTGCGGACGACGCCAACACCGCCGCCGCACGAGGAGAACCTCGCCGAGAACCGTGAGCTGTTCGCCGCCGAGACGGCCCAGACGGACGGCGTCGTCGCGATCGCCGGCGCCGCGCGGCTGCTCGCCGACCTGCGCGGGCTGCCGCACGCGCTCGTCACCTCGGCCAGCCGCGACCTCGCGCACGCGCGGATGGATGCCGCGGGCCTGCCGATGCCGGGGAGCGCCGTCACCGCCGAAGACGTCGCGCGCAGCAAGCCCGACGCCGAGGGGTTCGTCGCGGCCGCCCGCGCGCTCGGCGTCGACCCGGCCGACTGCATCGTCGTCGAGGACTCCGCCAACGGCATCGCCGCGGGGCTCGCCGCGGGCATGCGCGTGATCGGCGTCGGTCCGCACGCCGCCGAGGGCGAGCCGACGTGGCTCGTGACGGATGCCTCAGGCATCCACGTCGCCCCCGCCGCGGACGGACGGATCGCGGTCACGATCGGCTGACGCCGGGCGCCGGGTGGGCGCGCCGTCTGCCGCAGGCGCCGGGCGAACCCGCCGGCGCTCAGTGCTCCGCGGCGGCCGCGTGGCCCTCGGAGAAGCTGAGGTTCTTGCCGAACGCCTTGCCGATGACGAGGACGATCCCGACGATCACGAGCCCGAGCGCGAGGCCGGCGATCGCCGAGACGAGGGTGTCGCCGATCCAGACGACGACGGGCCCGGCGGGCTCGAGGAAGTGCTCCACGGCGTGCAGCACGTCGAGCGGTGCGTGCCAGCCGACCTCGGCGAGGTTCGCAATCACGAGGTGACCGCCGACCCACAGCATCGCGATGGTGCCGATGATCGAGATCACCCGGAAGACGCCCGGCATCGAGCGCACGATGCGCATGCCGGTGTGGCGCACCCGCGGCGAGTCGCCGCGCGCCATCCGCAGGCCGATGTCGTCGAGCTTGACGAGCAGCGCGACCGTGCCGTAGACGAGAGCGGTCATCGCCAGGGCGATCACCGCGAGCACGGCCAGCCGCGACCAGAAGTCGAGTTCCGGGTCGATGTTCGACAGCCCGATCAGCATGATCTCGGTCGAGAGGATGAGGTCGGTGCGCACGGCGCCGAGCACGAGGCGCTTCTCGTCGCGTCCGCCCTCGTCGTGACCGCCGTGATGGAAGCCGAACCACTCGAGCACCTTCTCGGCGCCCTCGAAGCACAGGTAGGCGCCGCCGACGATGAGCAGCCACGGCAGCACCCACGGCGCGAACGCGGTGAGCAGCATCGCGAGCGGAATGATGATGAGGAACTTGTTCGCGAGCGAGCCGAGGGCGATCCGGCCGACGACGGGCAGCTCTCGGGCGGGGGACAGCCCCTGCACGTACTGCGGCGTGACCGCGGCGTCGTCGATGACCACCCCCGCCGATTTGGCGGATGCCTTGAGCGCGGCGCTCAGGATGTCGTCGACAACGGCGAGCAGACCCACAGACATAGGAGCCACACTACCGGGCGCGCCGGCGGTCTCGATTTGACTCCGTTCGAATCGATTCGATACAGTGGTGTCGCAGCGCCCTGTCCGGGGCGCTTTCGTCGTTCCCCCGAAGAGTCCCCCATGCCCCGCACCCTCACCACCGGTAGCCCGTGGCGCGTCATCCTGGCGTTCTCGGTGCCGCTGCTGATCGGCAACGTCGTGCAACAGCTCTACCAGTTCGTCGACGCGATCGTGGTCGGGCGGCTGCTCGGCGTCGACGCCCTCGCCGCCGTCGGCGCCACGGGCGCGCTGCTGTTCCTGCTGCTCGGGTTCACCTGGGGTCTGACGAGCGGTTTCGCGATTCCGACGGCGCAGGCCTACGGGGCGAGAGACTTCGCCGCGGTGCGCCGCTCCGTCGCGACGGGCGCCGTGCTGTCCGCCGCGACGACCGTCGTGCTGACGGTGTTCGCGCCGATGCTCGCCGGCCCGCTGCTGGCACTTCTCCAGACCCCCACCGAGCTCCTGCCGGGGGCGACCGTGTTCGCGCAGATCAGCTTCCTCGGCACGGGCGCGATCGTGGCCTTCAACTTCCTCGCGTCGATCATCCGCGCGATCGGCGACTCGCGCACGCCGCTCATCTTCCTGACGATCTCATGCCTGCTCAACGCCGGTCTCGTCATCGTCATGGTCGGCCCGCTCGGCTGGGGCATCGCCGGCGCCGCCCTCGCGACCGTCGTCGCCCAGGCCGTCTCGGTGCTGCTGTGCCTCGAGTACGTCCGCCACCGCGTGCCCGTGCTGCACGTCCGCCGCTTCGACTGGCGCGTCACGCGCGCCGACCTCGCCGAGCACCTGCGCCTCGGCCTGCCGATGGGGTTCCAGGCATCCATCATCGCGATCGGCACGCTCACCGTGCAGGTCGCGCTGAACACCCTAGGCGCCGAGGCGGTCGCCGCCTACACCACCGCGTCGCGCGTCGACGGCCTTGCGGTGGCGCTGCTGCAGTCGCTCGGCCTCGCGGCATCCATGTACGCGGCGCAGAACCTCGGCGCGCGCCGGCCCGATCGCATCCGCCGCGGCGTCCGCCAGGCGCTGCTCATGGCGACGGTCGCGGGGCTCGTGCTCGGCGCGCTGCTGATCACGTTCGGCGGCGATCTGGTGCGGCTGTTCGTCGGCGACGGCTCGGAGCGGGTCGTCGACCTCGCGACGCTCATGCTGCACATCAACGGACTCTTCTACTGGGTGCTCGCGGTGCTGTTCATCCTGCGCGGTTCGCTGCAGGGGCTCGGATCGACCGTCATCCCGACCGTCACGGGGCTCATCGAGCTCGTCATGCGCGTCGGTGCGGCGGTCATCCTCGGGCACCTCATCGGGTTCGAGGGCGTCGTGTGGTCGAACCCGCTCGCCTGGATCGGCGCGTGCGTCGTGCTCGTCCCCGCGTTCCTGCGCGCGAACCGCCGGCTCGCCGCGCTGCCGGTCGACCCGATCGAGGTCACCGAGACGACCGCGATCCCGATCGTCGGCCCCACCGACGGGTCGATGGTGGTGGATGCCGTGGTCACGGCCTCGATGCCGATCATCGCGCCGCAGGACACCGGTCGCGGCCGCGGGCGACGCCGCGGCGAGTCCGCGCGCGGGACGGGGCGGAGCCGGAAGGTCGGGACGCGGGATTAGCCTCTCGTACAGGCGAAAGGGGCTCCCATGAAAGCCGTTCTGAACGACACCGTCATCGCCGAGGCTCCCCGACCGCGCCTGGAGCTATCCGCACCCGTACCCGTCCGGAATAGATCGGGTCGGCAAGGACTTCTCCGACTATGTCGCGTTCTGGAAGGAGATCCGTGTCATCGAATGAGCAGGCGCCCACCGCTCTCGCCGGGCTGACGCAGCTGCCCGACCCGCAATTCATCATGGTCGGCGACGGCCTGCGCATCGCGACCTATTCGTGGGGCGATGAGGCAGACCCCGTGGTCGTCGTCGTGCACGGGTTCGCCTCGAGCACGAAGGACAACTGGGTCGCGACCGGATGGGTGCGCGACCTGCTCCGCGCCGGCTATCGGGTGATCGGTCTCGACCAGCGCGGGCACGGGGCGAGCGACAAGCCGCACGAGCCGGGCGCCTACTCGATCCGTCAGCTCCGGCTGACCGAGCGCGTGGCGGGCAACGACCTGCGCGCCCTGCTCGCGATCGCCGGGGGCATGCGCGAGTCGAAGACCGTCGATCCCGATGCCCGGCACGCCCCGCAGCAGCCCGTGCTGTTCGCGACCGGATCCCTCGACGCGATCATCGACGGCTCGCGGGCGCTCGCCGCCGCGACCCCGCAGGCGCGCTTCCTCGAGATCCCCGACCGCCACCACTTCAACGCCCCCGGATCGCGGGTCTTCCGCCAGGCCGCGATCGAGTTCCTCGGGGAGTGACTCCCGCCGGCCCGCGCCCTAGGCTGACGGCATGATCCGGGTCGCGACCATCGGCACGAGCAGTATCACGGAGCGCTTCGCCGGCGCCGTGGCGGAGGTCGACGGCATCCGCGTCGACGTCGTCTTCTCGCGGAGCGCCGAGCGGGGCGCCGCCTTCGCCGACCGCATCGGCGCGCCGCGGGCGAGCGACGACCTCGATGCCCTGCTGCGCTCGGGCGAGATCGACGCCGTGTACGTCGGGTCGCCCAACGGCGCGCACGCGGCGCAGGCGCAGGATGCCATCGACGCGGGCGTCCACGTCTTCCTCGAGAAGCCCGCGACGCCCGGCTCCGCCGAGTTCGCCGACCTCGTCGCCGCGGCCCGCGCGCGCGGCGTCGTCGTGTTCGAGGGCATGCGCAACGTGTACGACCCCGGCATGGCCCGGGTCGCCGAGCTGCTGCCGCACATCGGGCCGGTGCGGCTCGTCTCGTTCGGGCAGTCGCAGTACTCCGCACGCTACGACCTCGTGCTCGCGGGCGAGACGCCGAACATCTTCGACCCCTCGCTCGCCGGCGGCGCCCTGTTCGACCTCGGCGTCTACCCGCTCAGCGCACTCGTCCACCTGTTCGGCGCTCCGACGTCGGTCAGCGGGTCGACCGTCACGATCGCGACCGGCGCCGACGGGGCGGGGGCCGCGGTGCTCGCCTACCCCGACATGGTCGGGCAGGTCTCGTTCTCGAAGATCGGGGTCTCACACCGGCCGAACGAGATCCAGGGCGAGTGGGGCACGATCGAGATCGACGAGATCACCGCGCCGCGCGAGATCGCCCTGAGCCTGCGCGCCCGCGGCGGGGCGCCCGGATCGCACACCGCCGACCGTGTCGAGGGCGCCGCGAACAACATGGTCTACGAGGTCGCGCGGTTCGCGGCGCTCGTGCGGGGAGAGGCCGATCCGACCCCCGACCAGGAGCGCACGCTCGCCGTGCTCCGCGCGGTCGAGGCGATCCGCGGCAGCGGGTGAGAAGGCGGCGCGTGGCATCCGGTCAAGACCTCGACACTCTCGCGCGTCTCCGGCGTGTGCGCGACCGGATGGACCGCGACGACGCTCGCCCGCTCGACATCGAATCGCTGGCTCGGTCGGTGCACCTGTCGGCCGGTCACCTCTCGCGTCAGTTCCGCCTCGCCTACGGCGAATCGCCGTACGCCTATCTCATGACGCGGCGCATCGAACGGGCGATGACGCTGCTGCGCGCGACGCCGGCGACGGTCACCGAGGTATGCTTCGCGGTGGGATACCAGTCGCTCGGGACCTTCTCGACCCGGTTCCGCGAGCTCGTCGGCGTCTCGCCCAGCGTCTACCGGCGCACGACGCACGAACAGAGGGAGAGCTGACATGGCCGACACCGAGAGCGGATTCAGCGCCGACGAGCGCGCCGCGATGAAGCAGCGCGCCGAAGAGCTGCGCACGACCAAAGGCCTCAAAGGCGCGGCCAAGCTCGCCAAGGAGTTCGAGGCGTGCGTCGCCGCGATCGACGCGCTCGAGGGCACCGACAAGGCCGTCGCCACCGCCCTCCACCGCATCGTCCTCGAGGTCGCGCCGCAGCTCGAGCCGAAGACCTGGTACGGGTTCCCGTCCTATGCGCAGGGCGGCAAGGTCGTCGTGTTCTACCAGCCCGCCTCGAAGTTCGACTCCCGCTACGGCACGGTCGGCTTCCAGGAGGACGCGCACCTCGACGACGGGCCGATGTGGCCCACCTCGTTCGCCGTGATCGAGGTGACGGATGACGTGGAGAAGCGCCTCCGCGACCTCGTCGCCCGCGCCGCGGGCTGAGCGGGCCCCGCGCCGGGGGCTGAGCGCCGCGGGCTGAGCGCCGCCCACGCGACCCCCTCCGCCGCGGCCGATTCGTGATCACGACCTAGACTGGAGGGGTTCCCTTCCGCCTGCCTGGATGAGCCCCACGTGACCGACGCGCCGACCCGCACCTTCGAGGTGCGCCATCTGCAGCTCGCGCGCGCGTTCCTCGCCGCGATGGCGGCGATCATGATCACCTTCTCGGCCGACCACTCCGCGGCGGTCGGGCTCGCCGTCTTCAGCGGGTTCGCGATCGCGACCTCGCTCGTCTTCTTCGCCGCCGCGTGGCTCGTCTTCGCCGCGGGAGAGCGCGCCCCGGCGGTGCTGCTCGGCGTCGTCACCCTCGTGACCGGCATGATCACGGGCCTGCCGGCGCTCCGCACCACGACGATGTTCTTCGTCGTCGTCATCGTGTGGGCCGCGGCGTCAGGGCTCATCGAGCTGATCGCCGGCCTCCGCGCCCGGCGCACCGGCGACCCGTACGCGCGCGACGCGATCCTGATCGGCGCGGTGACCCTCGCCCTCGCGATCGCGCTGCTGCTCGTCAACCCGGCCTACAGCCTGGACTACTTCATCAAGGAGGCCGGCGCGAGCTTCACCCTCACCGGCATCACGATCGGGGTGGGGCTGTTCGGCGGCTACGCCGCGATCGTCGCGGTGTTCCTCGGCATCGCCGGGTTCTCGCCGCGGCGCACCGCCCCCGCGGGCCCGGCGCAGCCGGCATCCACCCCGACCACACCGACAGCGGAGCCCGGCGACGCGCCGGTGCGCCCCGCAGGAGAGACCGCATGACCGACCCCCGCCCCACCCGTCGCGACCTGATGAAGCCGGTGCAGCTGCTCGGCTTCGGCTTCGCCGCGGCGGCGTTCGGCGGGCTCATCACGCTCGTGTCGATGGGGTTCTTCCAAGACCTCGACGGCGACGAGCGCATGCACGTCATCGTCGTCTCGCTCATCGTCGCGGGCATCGCGTTCATCGCGACGCTCGTGATCATCGCCCTGCTGATGCTCGCGGTCGATCCCGCACAGGTCGTGAAGCCCGTCGACCGGGCCGTGCTGCTGCCCGAGTCGGAGGATTCCGGCGACGCGGGCGACGCGGATGCCGAGGCATCCGACCCCCGCCCCTGACCCGGTCGCCTCAGCCCCTCAGCGACGGCCGCCCCTCCGCGACTCGCGCCCCAACTGCAAGGCCGTCGAAGCGACACGCCGCTGACAGGGCCGCCGCCGCGGCGTGTCGCTCACGATCCCTTGCAGTTGCGGCGCGCGCGGGCCAGGGTGGACCGGCGGGTCAGAGCTCGTCGACGAGGCGGTCGGCGAGGCCCGTGTAGGTCGCGGGCGTCAGCGCGACCAGGCGCGCCTTGGCATCCGCGCCGATGTCGAGGCCCTCGACGAACTCGGCCAGCTCCGGCCCGCCCACGCGCCGGCCACGGGTGAGGTCCTTGAGTAGCGCGTAGGGGTCGGTGATCTGCGAGCGCCCGGCGACGATCTCGGCGCGCACGACGGTCTGGATCGCCTCGGCGAGCACCTCCCAGTTCGCGTCGAGGTCGGCCAGCAGCACGTCGCGTGCGAGCAGGATCTCGGTGAGGCCCCGCTGCAGGTTGTCGAGCGCGAGCAGCGAGTGCCCGAACGCGACGCCGATGTTGCGCTGCGTGGTGGAGTCGGTGAGGTCGCGCTGCAGGCGCGAGGTCACCAGGGTGGATGCCAGGGTCGCGAACAGTCCGCCCGCGATCTCGAGGTTCGCCTCGGCGTTCTCGAACCGGATCGGGTTGATCTTGTGCGGCATCGTCGACGATCCGGTCGCGCCCGCGACGGGGATCTGTGCGAAGAAGCCCATCGAGATGTAGGTCCAGACATCCGTCGCGAGGTTGTGCAGGATGCCCCCCGCGTGCCGCGCCCGGTCGTACAGCTCGACCTGCCAGTCATGCGACTCGATCTGCGTCGTGAGCACGTTGAAGTGGATGCCGAGGCCCTCGATGAACGTGCGGGAGAGCTCGGGCCAGTCGACGTCGGGAGCGGCGACGACGTGCGCCGACCAGGTGCCGGTGGCGCCGGAGAACTTCGCGAGATATTCGCCGGCCTCGATCTGATCGGCGACGCGGCCGAGGCGCCACGCGAACACGGCGAGCTCCTTGCCCATCGTCGACGGGGTCGCGGGCTGACCGTGCGTGCGGGAGAGCATCGCGGCGTCGCGGTGCTCGCGGGCGAGGTCTGAGAGCGCGGCGATCACGGCGCGCAGCTTCGGCAGCCAGACGTTCTCGACGGCGCGCTTGACGGTGAGGGCGTACGAGGCGGAGTTGATGTCCTCGCTCGTGCAGGCGAAGTGGGTGAGCTCGGCGATCGCGTCGAGGCCGAGGGATGCCAGTCGGTCGCGCACGAGGTATTCGACGGCCTTGACGTCGTGGCGGGTGACCGCCTCCTTCTCGGCGAGCCAGTCGATCTCGGCCTGACCGAAGTCGCGGTACAGGGCGCGCAGGCTCTCCTTCTGGGCATCCGTCAGCGCCGTCGCCCCGAACAGACCGCGGTCGGCGAGGAGGATGATCCACTCGACCTCCACCTCGACGCGCGCCCGGTTGAGGCCCGCCTCGGAGAGGTAGTCGGCCAGGCCCGAGACGGCGGCGCGGTAGCGCCCGTCGAGCGGGCTCAGCGGCTGCGGCGGCAGGGAAGGAGTGGTCACGAGGCTCCGATCGTGGCGGGTGCGCGGGTCGCGCAGCGGATGCGTCGCCGTCGTCAGATGTTCGGGCGGATCGCGGGTTCGAGCTGCCGGAAGAGCGCCCGGCTGGCACTCTCGATCATAGCGAGCACGTCGTCGAACATCTCCGGGCCGGCGTAGTACGGGTCGGGGACGTCGAGGGTGTCGCCGGCTGCGTCGTCGAACGCCAGCAGCAGGGCGAGTTTGTCTGCGTCGTCGGGCGTGCGCGCCCAGCTCGTCAGAATGCGCTCGTGCGAGCGGTCGAGGGCGACGATGAGGTCGTTGCGGTCGAAGTCTTCGAGGGTGAACTGGCGCGCGCGGTGCCGTTCGCCGTCGTACCCGCGGCGGTGGAGCGCCTCGATCGTGCGCACGTCCGCGCGCTCGCCGACGTGCCAGTCGCCGGTGCCCGAGCTCGTCGAGACGACGTGCGAGCCGAGCCCGGCGCGCTCGGCGAAGTCGCGGAAGACGATCTCCGCCATCGGCGAGCGGCAGATGTTGCCCGTGCACACGAAAGCGACGCGATAGGGCGAGTCGCTGCGGGGCACCACCCCATTGTGTCGCTCCCACGCCGTCACCGCCTCCTCCCCAGACGGGTTCTCGCGCGATCCCTCCACCGATCGGCCCTCCCGGCGCCCGCGCACGCCCCCGGCCGGGCAGGGTCGAGACATGGATGCCACCTCGCCCGCCCCCTCCGTCGACTCACCCGACGTCGCGCAGCGTCAGGTCGCCCTCGGCGCGGCGCGGCGCATCGTGCAGAACGCGCTCGCCGATGCGATCGCGCTGCGCGGGCGCGTGATGATGCTCGCGGATGCCACCGACTGGCGCGCCCGCGGCGCCGAGGGCTACCGGGCCGGAGTCGCCGCGCTGCAGAGCGACCTCGATCGCCTGGTGCAGGCCGTCGCGGCATCCGACGACGACCTCGCCGCCGCGCAGCGCGAGACGTGGTCGGCCGCGCCCTTCACCCCGATGGGGTGGTGACGCGTGGCATCCGACGACCTCGACATCCGCAGCGGCGGCATCGTCGCGGTCGACACCGAGACCCTGCGCGCCGCCGCCGCGCGGCTCGTGGCCGAAGGCGTCGCGTGCGAGGAGCTGCGCGCGAGCCTCGACCGGGCGCGCCGGCTCGTGAGCGCGGAGGGGGTGTGGTTCGCACCGCCCACGGGGGCGGCCATCGACGCGGGCGAGCGCTGTCGCCGCCTCGCGCACGATCTGCAGGCGATGGCGAACACCTACGAGGTCGCCGAGCTGGCCTCGGCGGCGGCGATCGCCGAGGCGGCGGGCGACGCCGACCTCGCCGCGAGCCTGCGCGGACGGGCGGCGGAGATCCTCGTCGCCGATCCCGCGGCGATCGCGAAGCTCGCGGCCCTGGCGGTGCACTGGCGCGGCCAGAACGTGACCGCCCTCATCGGGCAGTACTCGGCGCCGGGCATCCCAGGCGCGCCCTCCCCGTTCGACGCGGGCGGGTTGATGGTCGTGGCGACGACGCTCATCTCGATCATCGGCCGCGGCACGGTGGAGCAGGGTGCGCGGCTCGGCGGCACAGGCGATCCGGTGCGCATCGCGCGACGGGGTGAGGGGCGCACGACGGCGCCGACGTCGCTGACGCAGGTCGTCGACCGCATCCCGCAGGGCGAGAACCGGGTGCGGGTCGAGCGGTACACGCTGCCGAGCGGCGAGCGGCAGTTCATGGTCTACGCGACCGGAACGGCGGGCCTCGGCGTGCGCGAGGTCGCGAACTGGCGCGCCAACACCGACCTCTACCTGGGTCGCGGACGCGCCGCCTCGTTCGAGGCGACGATGGCCGCGCTCGCCGACGCCGGCGCGCGGCCGGGTGACACGGTGAACGTGGCCGGCTATTCGCAGGGCGCGGCGGTGGCCTCGTTCATCGCCCTCGACGACACCTACGACGTGCCGATGCTGATCACGTTCGGCGACCCCGTGCAGGCCGACGTCGGCGCCGACACGCTGAGCGTGGCCGTGCGTCACAACGACGACCCGGTCTCGGCGCTCGCCGACGGCGGGTTCGCCGCGGGCGTCGGGGCGGAGGGCAGTTTCGTCGCGTCGCGCGAGACGCCGGGGACGGCGTGGACCGGCCAGGGTCCGATCGGCTCGCACCTGCTCGACACCTACCGCGAGACCGCGGGGATGCTCGACACCTCCTCCGACCCCCGTATGGACGGGGTGCGCGAGCGGTGGCAGGCGCTCGCGCAGGCGACCTCGGTGGAGGTATTCGTCTACGAGGCGACCCGCGGCACGGGCGAGTCGGTCGACGTGGGCGCGCCGGCCGTGCCGGGGGCGCCCGCGGTGCCGGGCGTCGGTGGTGCGCCGGCGGCGCCCTGGCCGCGGAGCGGGGGCGGTGTCAGCTCCGGCGCGTCTGCGGACGCAGGATGATGCCGAACACCCAGTTGATGAGCGAGATGATCAGCGCCGCCACCACGCCGAGCCAGAAGCTGCCGAGCGAGAGGCCCCAGCCCCACCACTGCGTGAACCACGCGGTGATCCACAGCAGCAGTCCGTTGATGAGGAGCGAGATGAGACCGAGCGTGAGGATGTAGAGCGGGAAGGCGACGATCTTGATGACCGTGCCGATGATCGTGTTCACGAGGGCGAACACCGCCGCGATGGCGAGCAGTGTCAGTACGAGCTGCAGGGTCTCGCCCGGAGGGAAGGGCGTGACCACGACCTGCAGCGCGGTGATGAGGGTCACGACCCAGATGGCGAAAGCATTGACGACGACGCGGACGATGAAGCGCATAGTGGCTCAGTCTTCCACGGCGGAGGCGTCGTCGGCAGGAGGACTGCGAACGTCAGGGAGAGCGAGAGGTGCTTGTTTCCGTCGAACGGGGGATGATTCTGCGCGAGAGAGCTACCGATCCGGTATCACCCGGGTGGATGCTTCGCCCTCGTAGACTGCTCGCGTGAGTGACCTCCCCGTGCGCATCCGTCCCGAGATCGCGGCGCTGCCCGCCTACAAGCAGGGCAGGCAGGCCGGCGCCGACGTGTTCAAGCTCTCGAGCAACGAGAACCCGTTCGATCCGCTCCCGGGTGTCGTGCAGGCGGTGCAGGCGGCACACGGCTTCAATCGCTATCCGGATGCCACGGCCGCGCGCCTGCGCGCGCGCCTCGCCGAGCGGTTCGGCACGACCGACGACCACGTGCACGTCGCGGCGGGCTCGGTGTCGATCCTGTTCCAGCTCGCTCAGGCGACGAGCGGCGCGGGCGACGAGATCCTCTTCTCGTGGCGGTCATTCGAGGCGTACCCGAGCCTCGCCACCGTCGCCGGATCGACCGCGGTCACCGTGCCGAACGACGCCGACGGCCGGCACGACCTCGACGCGATGGCGGACGCCGTCACCGACCGTACCCGCATGATCATCGTCTGCACGCCGAACAATCCGACCGGGCCCGTGGTCACGCAGGCGGGGTTCGACGCGTTCCTCGCCCGTGTCCCCGCCGACGTGCTGATCGTGCTCGACGAGGCGTACGCCGAGTTCGTCACCGACCCCGACGCCGTCGACGGTGCGCGCGTGCTGGCGGCCGGGCATCCGAACGTCGTCGTGCTGCGCACGTTCTCGAAGGCGTACGGGCTCGCCGGGCTGCGGGTGGGCTACGCCGTCGGCGACCCGCGCGTGCTCGCCGCGGCGCGGTCGGCGGGCATCCCGCTGTCGGTGACGGCCGCCGCCGAAGAGGCCGCCCTCGCGAGCCTCGACGCCGAGGATGAGCTGCGGGAGCGCGTCGCCGAGCTCGCCGCGCGTCGTGATGAGCTGGCCGCGCGGCTGCGCGAGACCGGCTGGGATGTCCCCGAGGCGCAGGGCAACTTCGTGTGGCTGCCCGCGGGCGACCGCGCCCTCGAGGTGGCGGAGGCCTTCGAGGCGGCGGGGCTCATCGTGCGCCCCTTCGCCGGCGGCGGCGTGCGCATCTCGATCGGCGAGGCCGAATCGCTGGGGCACATCGTCCGCGTCGCAGCATCCGTCGCCCCGCGCTGACCCCCGCGCACCCCCAAAACGACCCACCCCGGTTGTGCCGGGTCGACGGCGGTTCGAGGCATCCGTGGTGCTCGTCATGCAGACCCGCGCATACGTGCGGGTCTACCGTGGATACATGACCCCGCCTGACGACCCGGCACTCGTGCGTGTTCTGGCCTCCGACGGGACGTTCGCGCCGACGCCCGAAGCGGAGCGCTACCTCCCCCTGATCGACGCGCTCACCGACAGCGACCTCGAGACGTTCTACCGCGACATGGTGACCGTGCGCGCGTTCGACCGGCAGGCCACCAACCTGCAGCGCCAGGGCCAGCTCGCCCTCTGGCCGCCCTCCTTCGGCCAGGAGGCCGCGCAGGTCGGCTCGGTGCGCGCGACGCGCCCGCAGGACCACATCTTCCCGAGCTACCGCGAACACGTCGTGGCGACCACCCGCGGCGTCGACCCGATCGACATCATCCGCGTGATGCGCGGGCTCACGCACGGCGGCTGGGACCCGACCGACCCGAAGAACGGCAACACGCACATCTACACCCTCGTGCTCGGCTCGCAGACCCTGCACGCCACCGGCTACGCGATGGGCCTCGCCTTCGACGGCAAGTGCGGCACCGGCGATCCCGAGCGCGACACCGCCGTCATCGTCTACTACGGCGACGGCGCCTCGAGCCAGGGCGACGTGCACGAGGCGATGGTGTTCGCGAACACCTACCGCACGCCCGAGGTGTTCTTCCTGCAGAACAACCAGTGGGCGATCTCGGTGCCCGTCGCCACCCAGTCGCGCGCCCCGCTCTACCGGCGCGCCGAAGGCTACGGCATGCCCTCGACCCTCGTCGACGGCAACGACGTGCTCGCCAGCTACGCCGTCTCGAAGCTCGCCCTCGACGAGGCGCGCACGGGCGAGGGCCCCCGTGCCATCGAGGCGATGACCTACCGCATGGGCGCCCACACCACGAGCGACGACCCCACGAAGTACCGCACCTCCGACGAGGAGCAGTCGTGGGGCCGACGCGACCCGATCGTGCGGATGCGCGTCTACCTCGAAGGACGGGGCGCCTCGGGCGCGTTCTTCGACGACGTGGATGCCCAGGCCGCCGCCGCTGCCGACGACGTGCGCGTCCGCACCAACGAGCTTGGCGGGCTCGAGGCATCCACGATGTTCGCGCACGTCTACAGCGATCCGCACCCGCTCATGCAGGAGCAGGAGCGCTGGCTCGCCGATTACGAGGCCTCGTTCGAAGGGGGTGCCGCGTGAGCATTTCGACCAGCGACACGACGAGCGCGTCGACCAGCGGCGCGACCGGCGGCGCGACGCAGACCGCCCCCGCCGCGGAGGCCGCGGTCGTGGCCATGCCCTTCGCGAAGGCCCTCAACGCGGGCTTGCGCGCGGCGATGGCCGCCGACGATCACGTGCTGATGATGGGCGAGGACATCGGCAAGCTCGGCGGCGTCTTCCGCGTCACCGAGGGGCTGCAGGCCGAGTTCGGCGACCGCCGCGTGCTCGACACGCCGCTCGCGGAGTCGGGCATCGTCGGCACCGCGATCGGCCTCGCGATGGCGGGCTTCCGCCCCGTCGTCGAGATCCAGTTCGACGGGTTCGTGTTCCCCGCGTTCGACCAGATCACCACGCAGCTGGCGAAGATGACGAACCGGCTCGAGGGCGCGGCATCCCTGCCCGTCGTCATCCGCATTCCCTATGGCGGCCACATCGGCGCGATCGAGCACCACCAGGAGAGCCCCGAGACCTACTTCGCGCACACGCCCGGCCTGCGGGTGGTCAGCCCGTCGACGCCGAACGACGCGTACTGGATGATCCAGGATGCCATCGCGTCGAACGATCCCGTGATCTTCCTCGAGCCCAAGGCCAAGTACTGGATGAAGGGCGAGGTCGACCCGAGCCAGCGCGCCCTGCCGCTGCACGCGTCGCGGATCGTGCGTCGCGGCACCGACGTGACCCTCGTCGGTCACGGCGCGATGGTCGCGACGCTGCTGCAGGCGGCCGCGCTCGCCGAGAGCGAGGGCACCTCCTGCGAGGTCGTCGACGTGCGCTCGCTGTCGCCGATCGACTACGCGCCGATCCTCGACTCGGTGCGCCGCACCGGGCGGATGGTCTACGCGCAGGAGGCCCCGGGCAACGTGTCGGTGGGCTCGGAGGTCGCCGCGACGGTCATGGAGCGCGCCTTCTTCGCCCTCGAATCGCCCGTCATCCGGGTGTCGGGCTTCGACGTGCCCTTCCCGCCCGCGAAGCTCGAGGGCACGTACCTGCCCGACGCCGACCGCATCCTCGAGGCCGTCGACCGCGCCCTCGCCTACTGACCGTCCCACCCCGACCATGCCCCCACGCGCCCCCGCCTCTTCGGCGAGAACAGGGTGGCGGCGTGGCATCCCTGAGGAGAGCGCCATGAGCACGCAGACCTTCCACCTGCCCGACGTCGGCGAAGGCCTGACCGAGGCCGAGATCGTGCAGTGGCGGGTCGCTCCGGGCGACGCCGTCGAGGTCAACGACGTGCTCGTCGAGATCGAGACCGCCAAGTCGCTCGTCGAGCTGCCGTCGCCGTTCGCGGGCACGGTCGGCGAGCTGCTCGCCCCTGAGGGCGACACGGTCACCGTGGGCGCCCCGATCATCACGATCGCGGGCGGTGCCGGTGCCGCAGGCAGCACGGGCGGCGCGGGCGACACGGCCGGCGGAGCCGCGCAGCAGGATGCCTCGGTGGGCCTGTCGGCGCACGGCGAGCCGGCCTCCCCGCCCGAGCCCGAGGGCGAAGGTGCGGTGCTCGTCGGTTACGGCACGGGCGGCGCGGTCGCCTCGCGCCGCACCCCGCGCGCGGCGCGCGGCGCCGCCGGCCGGAGCGCCGCCGTCAAGGCGTCGGTGGGCGTGGTCGCCAAGCCCCCGGTGCGCAAGCTCGCGCGCGACCTGGGCGTCGATCTGGCGCAGGTGACCCCGAGCGGACCGGCGGGCGAGGTCACGCGCGACGACGTCGTGACGCACGCCGAGCAGGCGAGCGTCTTCCGCAACATCGCGACCCCGGCGGCCCCCGCCGTGCGCGAGCACACGATCCCCGTCTCGCACGCCCCGGCGGCCGTGTCGGCGCCTGCCTCGTCGCCGGCGCCGGCGCTCGTGGAGGGCCGCGAAGAGGCGATCCCCGTCAAGGGGGTGCGCAAGGCCACGGCATCCGGCATGGTGCGCTCGGCGTACACGGCGCCGCACGTGTCGGTGTGGACCGATGTGGATGCCACGCGCACGATGGAGCTCGTCAAGCGCCTGAAGGCGTCGCCCGACTTCGCCGACATCAAGGTGTCGCCGCTGCTCATCATGGCGAGGGCGGTTATCTGGGCCGTCCGCCGCACTCCGCTCATCGGTGCCGCGTGGATCGACAAGGAGGACGGCTCGGCCGAGATCCGGGTGCGCAACTACGTCAACCTCGGCATCGCCGCCGCGACCCCGCGCGGGCTTCTCGTGCCCAACATCAAGGACGCGCAGGATCTGTCGCTGCGCGAGCTCGCCCGTGCGCTCGAGAAGCTGACGCTCACGGCACGCGAGGGCAAGACGACCCCCGCCGACCAGCAGGGCGGCACCATCACGATCACGAACATCGGCGTGTTCGGGATGGATGCCGGGACCCCGATCATCAACCCCGGCGAGTCGGGCATCGTCGCGATGGGCACGATCCGGCAGAAGCCGTGGGTCGTCGACGGCGAGGTGCGCCCGCGGTTCGTCACGACGGTGTCGGGTTCGTTCGATCACCGCGTGATCGACGGAGACGGCATGAGCCGGTTCATCGCCGACGTGGCATCCATTCTCGAAGAGCCCGCGCTGCTGCTCGACTGATCACCGGGCCCGATCAGGGCGCCTGGAAGCTCGCGGGCTGAGCGCCGCGCGCGGGCGACCGCCCTGTACCAGCGGCGCGGACGCCCCGGATCAGGCGGTCAGGTGCTCGATGAGGATCTGCGTGCCGATGCCGATCAGCACCAGGCCGCCGAGGATCTCGGCGGGGCGGCGGAACCGCGTGCCGATGCGGTAGCCGATCAGCACCGCGACGAACGAGAGCACGAAGGTCACGAGGCCGATCGCGGTGATCGCGACCCGCACATCGATGTCGAGGAACGCGAACGAGACCCCGACGGCGAGGGCGTCGATGCTCGTCGCGATCGCGAGCAGCACCACCTCGCGCGCGCTGTACGCCTCGGTGTCGTGCACGTGGCCCGGGTGCTCCGCGTCGGCCGGCGGGTCGGGCGTGAGCGCCTCCCAGATCATCTTGCCGCCGACGAGGGCGAGCAGACCGAACGAGATCCAGTGGTCGAACGGGGCGATCGCCTCGGCGAACGTCGAACCGAGCAGCCAGCCGAGAAGCGGCATGACCGCCTGCGCGACACCGAACGCCAGGCCGAACACGAGCGCGGTGCGCAGCACGCGCGAACGCAGCTGCAGCCCCTTGCCGAGGGCGACGGCGAACGCGTCGGCCGACACTCCCGGCCGCGGTCGTCGGCCGGTGTCAGCGGTCGAGGATGCGACGGGTGGAGGCCTCGGGGGAGAGGTCCAGGCGTCGCAGCAGCTGCGCGTTGAGCGCCACGACCACCGTCGACAGCGACATCAGCACCGCGCCGACCGCCATCGGCAGCACGAACCCGACGGGAGCGAGGACGCCCGCCGCGAGCGGCACCGAGATCAGGTTGTATCCCGCCGCCCACCACAGGTTCTGCCGCATCTTGCGGTACGTCGCCCGCGACAGCTCGATCACCGACAGCACCGAGCGCGGGTCGGAGCTCGCCAGGATGATCCCCGCCGACGCGATCGCGACGTCGGTGCCCGCCCCGATCGCGATCCCGACGTCCGCCTGGGCGAGCGCGGGCGCATCGTTCACGCCATCGCCGACCATCGCGACCCGCCGGCCCTCGTGCTGCAGCTCGGCGATGCGTGCCGACTTGTCCTCGGGGCGCACGCCGGCGAACACCCGGTCGATGCCCAGCGCGCCTGCGACCGTCCGGGCGACAGCCTCGGCGTCGCCCGTGATCATGACGACCTCGATCCCGAGCGCGTGCAGGGCCTCCACCGCCTCGTGCGACTCCGGCCGCACCGCGTCGGCGAGGGCGAGCGCCCCCACCACGTCGCCGTCGACCGCGACGTGCAGGATGATCGCGCCGTCGCGCCGCCACGCGTCCGCGGCATCCATCTCCACAGCTCCGATGTCGGACAGCAGACGCGGCCCGCCGACCCGCACCTCGCGCCCGTCGACCGTCGCGGTGACGCCGACCGCCGGTGCCGAGCGGAAGTCCGAGGCATCCGGCACGGCCAGGACGCGATCGTCCGCAGCGCGCACGATCGCGCGGGCGAGGGGATGCTCGCTGTCGGTCTCGGCCGCCGCGGCGAGGGCGAGCACCTCGTTGGCGGTGCGACCGGCGGCCGGTGCGATCTCGGTCACGGCGGGCGCCCCGGTCGTGAGGGTGCCGGTCTTGTCGAAGACGACGACGTCGACGGTGCGCATGCTCTCCAGGGCGCCGCGGTCCTTCACGAGCACGCCGCCGCGCGCCGCGCGCTCGGTCGCGATCGAGACGACGAGCGGGATCGCCAGGCCGAGCGCATGCGGGCAGGCGATCACCAGCACGGTGATCGTGCGGACGACCGCCGCGTCGGGGTCGCCGACGAGAGTCCAGACGGCGGCGGTGATCGCCGCCGCACCGAGCGCGAACCAGAACAGCCACGCCGCGGCGCGGTCGGCGATCAGCTGCGCGCGCGACGTGGAGTTCTGCGCCTCGCTGACGAGCCGGCGGATGCCTGCGAGCGTCGTGTCATCGCCCGTCGCGGTGACCTCGACGCGGAGCCCCGAGTCGGTGGCGACCGTCCCCGCCGTGACCGCGTCGCCGACACCGCGGGAGACCGGGCGCGACTCGCCCGTGACCATCGACTCGTCGACATCGGCCCGCCCGTCGACGACGCGCCCGTCGGCGGGCACGCTGCCACCCGGGCGGACGACGACCACGTCTCCGACACGGAGGTCCGACGGGGCGACGCGCACGACCGTATCGCCCTCCACGCGCTCGGCCTCGTCGGGCAGCAGTGCCGCGAGCGAATCGAGCGCCGACGTCGTCTGCGCGAGGGAGCGCATCTCGATCCAGTGTCCGAGCAGCATGATGACGATGAGGAGTGCGAGCTCCCACCAGAACTCGAGCTCGTGATGCAGGATGCCGAGGGTCGCGCCCCACGACGAGAGGAACGCCACGGTGATCGCGAGCGCGATGAGCATCATCATCCCGGGGCGCCGCGTGCGCAGCTCGGCGGCGGCGCCGGTGAGGAACGGCCACCCGCCCCACACGTACATCACGGTGCCGAGGACGGGCGAGACCCACAGCAGGCCCGCCGGGACGGTGTAGCCGAGGATCATCGCGAACATCGGCGAGAGCGCCACGACGGGCACGGCGAGGATCAGGTTGATCCAGAAGAGCTTGCGGAAGCGGGCGACGTGCCCCGCGTGGTCGTGGCCGCCGTGGCCGCCGTGGCCGGCGTGCCCGGCGTGCCCGGCGTGGCCGGCGTGGCCGCCGTGGCCGGCGTGGCTCGCGTCGTGCTGCCCAGCGTGGCCGCCGTGCCCGGTCTGGCCGCCGTGGTCCATCGGCGCGTCGTGGTCGTGGTCGTGTGTCGGCATCGTCATCGTCGCTCCTGCAGGGTTGTCGAGGCCCGATGCAAGCAACGGTATACCCCCAGGGCGTATTCCGCTGCACGACCCGACGTCGACTCCGCGCTCGTGCCTGTCGTGCGATTTGAGAACGATTATCAATAACGCCTAGACTGTCTTCATGACCTCGCGATTCCTCCCCGCCGCCGCGCTCGTCGCGGCCTCCGTGCTCGCACTCGCCGGCTGCGCCGGTGGCGCCACAGGCGAGCAGACCGGCGACGGCAAGCTGCAGGTCGTGGCCTCGACCAACGTCTACGGCGACATCGCCGCGGCGATCGCCGGCGACCTCGTCGACGTGCAGTCGATCATCACGTCGGTGGCCCAGGATCCGCACTCCTACGAGGCATCCGCCCGCGATCAGCTCACCGTCTCGCGCGCCTCCCTCATCATCGAGAACGGCGGCGGTTACGACGCATTCATGGACGCGATGATCGAAGGGACGGGCACGGAGGCCCCCGTCATCACGGCGGTCGAGTTCTCGCACGACTGGCCCGGCAACGCCGGCCACGACGCGGCCGACCACGACGACGCCACAGACGACGCCACCCCCGAATCCGACGCCACCGACGATCACGATCACGACGGCCACGACCACATCGAGGGCTTCAACGAGCACGTCTGGTACGACCCGCACACCATCGCGCACGTCGCGGAGGACATCGCGCACGAGCTCGGCGAGCTGGATGCCGCGAACGCGGCCACCTACCAGGCGAACTACGAGACGTTCGCCGCGGGGATCGACGGCATCGAGACGAGCCTCGACGAGCTCAAGACGCGGGTCGGCGGCCAGAAGGTGTTCGTCACCGAACCCGTGCCGCTGTACCTCACCGCCGCCGCGGGCCTCGAGAACGCGACGCCCGCCGCCTTCAGCGAAGCGGTCGAGGAGGGGCAGGATGTCCCGCCCGCGACCCTGCTCGAGGCGGTGCGCATCCTGACCTCGGGCGAGGTGCGCGTGCTCATCGTCAACGCGCAGACCGGCGGGGCCGAGACCGACGAGGTCGTGGCCAGGGCCAAGGGCGCAGGCATCCCGGTGCTCGAGTTCACCGAGCTCGTGCCCGACGGCGACACCTACCTGACCTGGATGCAGGCGAACGTGGCCGCGCTCGCGGATACGCTGTCCCGGTGACCATCGACGCCGCCCCCGAAGGCCCCAGCGCCGCGTCGCAAGGGAGCCCGGCGACCCCGCCGGTGCTGCAGATCAGTGGTGCCGCACTCCGCCGCGGCGACCGCACCCTGTGGGAGGGCCTCGACCTCACCGTCGCGCCGGGCGAGCTGATCGCCGTCCTCGGGCCGAGCGGCTCGGGCAAGACGACGCTCCTGCGCGCCATCCTCGGGCTCGAGCCGCTCAGCGCGGGCACGATCACCGCGCTCGGCGAACCCGTGCGACCCGGTGGCCACGGCCGCAAGGGTAACCGTCACATCGGGTACCTGCCGCAGGCCCGCCCGCTGCCCCGCGACACCGCGATGCGCGGCCGCGACCTCGTCGCCCTCGGCGTCAACGGGCACCGGTTCGGCCTGCCGATCACCCGACGCGCCGACCGCGAGCGCATCGACGCCCTCATCGACGCCGTCGGAGCGCGCAGCTTCGCGAACGAGCCGGTCGGGGTGCTCTCGGGCGGCGAGCAGCAGCGGCTGCGCGTCGGGCAGGCGCTCGCCGACGATCCGCGCCTGCTGCTGTGCGACGAACCGCTCACGAGCCTCGACCTCGCCAACCAGCAGGCCGTCGTACGCCTCATCGACCAGCACCGCCGCACGGGCGCCGGCGTGCTCCTGGTGACCCACGACATCAACCCGGTGCTCGACAAGGTCGACCGCATCCTCTACATCGCGAACGGCCGGTTCATGCTCGGCACCCCGAAAGATGTGCTCACCTCGCCGGTGCTCACCGACCTCTACGGGGCGCCCGTGTTCGTGCTGCGCGCCGGCGACCGGCTGGTCGTCGTGGGTGCGCCCGACGCCGAGGCATCCCACCACCACCACGACAACGAGGAGCACGCGTGAACTGGTCGGACATCGGCGACGCGATGTTCGGCGGCCTGCCGGACTACGCCGAGATCCTCGCGCTCGTCTCGAACTCCGTGTGGGCGGGCGCCGTGCTCGGGCTCGTCGGCGGGCTCATCGGCGTGTTCGTGATGCAGCGCGACATGGCGTTCGCCGTGCACGGCATCAGCGAGCTGTCGTTCGCGGGCGCCGCGGCGGCGCTCCTCGTCGGCGTCGACGTCGTCACCGGCTCGATCGTGGGCTCGCTCATCGCCGCCGCGCTCATCGGCGTGCTCGGCGCGAAGGCGCGCGACCGCAACTCGATCATCGGGGTGCTCATGCCGTTCGGCCTGGGCCTCGGCATCCTCTTTCTCTCCCTCTACAACGGGCGCAGCGCCAACCGGTTCAGCCTGCTCACCGGGCAGATCGTGTCGGTGCAGAACGCGCAGCTGGGCTGGCTGATCGTGATCTGCGCGTTCGTGCTGGTCGCCCTGCTGCTGATCTGGCGCCCCCTCGCCTTCGACTCGCTCGACCCGCAGTCGGCGGCCGCGCGGGGCGTTCCCACCGTCGCGGTCTCGCTCGGGTTCATGCTGCTGCTCGGACTCGTCGTCGCCGTCGCGGTGCACATCATCGGGGCGCTCCTGGTCATGTCGCTCGTCGTCACCCCGGCGGCCGCCGCCGCGCGCATCACGAGCGGCACCATCGCGCTGCCGCTCCTCTCGGCCGCCTTCGGTCTGGTCTCGGCGGTCGGAGGCATCCTGCTCGCCGTCATGGGCACCCTGCCGGTGAGCCCGTACATCACGACCCTCTCCTTCCTCGTCTATCTCGTCTGCCGCATCGCCGGCTCGCGGCGCGGCCGCGTGTCGCGCGCATGAGCCGGGGCGTCCAGCCCGCTCCAAGACGGTCTCGCTAGGATCTCGGCATGGCCCAGCGCAACACCTGGCAGCGCGATCGCGTGCGCGAGGCCCTCGGCGACGCCGCAGGGTTCGTCAGCGCGCAGGACCTGCACGCGACGCTGCGCCAGGGAGGCAGCGGCATCGGTCTCGCGACCGTCTACCGCACCCTCGCGACGCTCGCCGCCAGCGGCGAGGCCGACCAGCTGCAGAGCCTCGAGGGCGAGGCCATCTACCGGGCCTGCTCGAGCACCGGCCACCACCACCACCTGATCTGCCGTTCGTGCGGCCGCGCCGTCGAGATCGAGGCGCGCGAGGTCGAGGCCTGGGCGCAGCGCACCGCCGCCGCGCACGGCTTCACCCAGGCCGAGCACGTCGTCGACATCTTCGGCCTGTGCGGGACGTGCACCGCTGCGCAGGCCGCGCCCGCCCCCGTCACTGCCACTGCCGCTGCTGGCCCGCAGGGCGCCGCCGCGACGGCCGCCGCCCCCGCAGAGATCCGTGACTGAGCAGACCCTCGCCCCGCGCACTGCGCGGCTGGAGCGCGACCCTCGCCTGCGGCGGGGCGGGCTCCTCCTCGCCGGCGCGCTCGTGGTGGTCGGGCTCGTCGTGCTCGCCCTCGTCTCGCCCGGGCCGGCGCTCCCGACCCGCCTGCAGGACGGCCTGACCCTCTCGATCAGCGTGCTGATCGAGTCGATGCCGTTCGTGATCCTCGGCGTGCTGCTCTCGATCGTCGTGCAGGTGTGGGTGCCTCCGGGGATGATTGAGCGGTGGATGCCCCGCCGCGCGTGGGCCCGCCGCATGGCGCTGTCGCTGCTCGGCATGTTCGTGCCGGTGTGCGAGTGCGGCAACGTGCCGTTCGCGCGCGGCCTCATGATGCGCGGATTCACCGTGCCCGAGACCCTCACCTTCCTGATCGCCGCCCCGATCGTGAATCCCATCGTCATCATCACGACGCACCAGGCGTTCGGCTTCGACGACTGCATCCTCATCGCGCGGCTCGTCGGCGGGTTCGCGGTCGCGAACCTCATCGGGTGGCTCTACAGCAAGCACCCCGACCCCGACGCGCTCGTCACCGAGCGCTTCGCCGCGTCCTGCGAGCTGGCGAACGATCCGGATGCCACGCGGGGCCTCGACCGCGGTCGCCGCAGCCTCGCCCAGTTCGTCGTCGAACTGCGGGCCGTCATGCCGGCCCTCATCATCGGGTCGGCGCTCGCCGGGGCCGTACAGGTGCTCGTGCCGCGGTCGGCGCTGCTCGCGATCGGATCGAACCCGGCGCTGTCGATCGTCGCGATGATCGCGCTCGCGATGATCGTCTCGATCTGCTCGAACGTCGACTCGTTCTTCGCGCTCTCGTTCGCCTCGACGTTCACGCCCGGCTCGATCGCGGCGTTCCTCCTCGTCGGGCCCCTCGTCGACGTGAAGATGCTGGCGCTCTTGCGCACCACCTTCCGCACCAAGGTGCTCGTGGGCCTCGTCGTGATCGTCGTGCTGTTCGCCGTCGCCGTCGGATCGGTGGTGAACCTCTTTGTCTGAGTCGGTGCTGTCGGAGTCGCGTTCGTCTCGGTCGTCCGCCTCCGCGGTCACGTGGGGCGGCGCGCACCGCGACGCCCCACGTGTCACGGGGGCGCGCCTGCTCGGCGTGGGTCTCGCGGCGGGGCTCTCGGCCGTCACGATCGCGCTGTGGCTGAGCGGCAGCCTCGGCCTCTACATCAACCCGGAGTCGACGTGGTTCGCGGTGTCGATGGCGCTCATCGCGCTGGTCGGCTGCGCCGTGAGCTTCGCCCTCCCGCGCGGCGCCGAGAACGACCACGGGCACGATCACGGACACGCCGCCCCGAAATCGGCGGCCGGTCGTGACCATGACCACGGTCACGGTCACGACCACGCCGACCACGACCACGACCACGGCGCCCCCGCCGGGTTCTGGGGCGGTGCCGCGACCCTCACCGGAGGCATCCTCGCCACCGGCGTCGTGGCCGCGATCGTGCTGACCCCGCCCGCGACGCTGTCGGCGGAGTTGGCGATGCAGCGCGACACCGGCACGCCGCCGCTGTTCCAGGGTGCCGACACGGTCGCGCTCGCCGCGACCGGCGACACCGCGAGCTTCGGCGTCGGCGAGTGGGCGAGCGTGTTCGCGACGGCGACCAACCCCGAGGCGTTCGACGGCAACGAGGTCACCCTCACCGGATTCGCGACGCCGGCCGACGGGGGATTCGCGCTCACCCGGCTCGTCATCACGCACTGCGTCATCGACGCGCAGCCGGCGAGCGTGACGATCGCCTCCTCCGATGGCGTCGAGACGGGCCAGTGGGTCACCGTGACCGGCACGATCCGCGACGACGACGGACGGCTCGCCGTGCATCCGTCGTCGATCGAGGCGATCGACCCGCCGAAGGACCCGTATGAGTTCTGACGCGGGAACCCGGCGCGCGCGCACCCGCCGCCGGCGCTCGCGGGCGTTTCTCGTCGCGTTCGCCGCGGTGATCGCGGTGCTCGGGATCGTCGGCCTCGCCGGCGCCGCGGTGACGACGGCGCAGGGCCCGCGCGTGACGCGCGTGAGCGTCGATCCGGATGCCGCGGTCAGCGCCGCCGGGTCGCGGCTGATCTTCACCACGACGCAGTCGCTCGCCGAGGTCTCGCCCGACCAGGTGTCCGTGAGCCCCGCGACCGCGTTCACCGTGGACACGTCGGGGCGCAGCGTCGGCGTGCGCTTCGCGATGCCGCTGTGGGACGAGACCGAGTACACCGTGACCATCGCCGACGTGACCGGTGTCGGCGGCGGGGCATCCACGACCATCACGAAGAGCTTTCTGACGCCACCGCTGCAGTCGTACATCCTGCAGCGAGGCTCGGACGGCGACACGATCTTCCGCACCGACCTCGCCGGCGACGCCGCGGTGCCGGTGTTCACCGACCCGCAGATCGAGGACTTCCGGGCGACCGCCGGCTATCTCGTCGTCTCGACGATGGATGCCGACGGGCATTCGCACCTGGTCGTCACCGACCTCGACGGGCAGAACCAGCGTGAGCTGACGCTCCCCGGTGAGGGCATTCTGTCGAATCTGCAGAGCGCCGACCGCGGCAACCTCGTCGGGTACACGTTCAGCGATGCCGACGTCGGCGCGCCGGGCGCCCGGGCGAGCATCCTCTTCACGGCGTCGCTGGCCGAAGCGCAGCAGGGTGACGAGCCCACGCAGGTCACGCGCACCGGCGGCGACTCGCGCGTCGACGACTGGCGGTTCGTGCCGGGCACCGACAGCCTCCTCACGCTGACGTACGACGGCGCGCTGACTCTCGTCTCGCCCTCGGGCGGCGCCCCCGTCGCGCTGGGCAACGCGGTCGCGATCACGGGCATCGCCCGTGGCTCGACCACGGTCGTCGTCGAGCGGGTCGACGGCCCCGTCGCGATCGACCTCGCGACGGCGCAGGAGGCGGCGCTGGCGCCGACCGACAAGGCACTCGGTCGGGTCAACAGCGTCATCCCCCTCGCCGACGGGCAGACGCTGCGGGTGCTCGCGCAGCTCGACGGCTTCACCGTGCGCTCGACGACGGTGCACCTCGTCGACGAGCAGGGCGCGGCCCGCCCGGTGTTCTCGGTCGAGCCGGGCGACACCCTCATCGAGACCTGCGTGTCGCCGAGCGGGCGCTACGCCGCGTTCCTCGTCGCGCCCGACGCGGTCGACAACCCCTACGACGGTCACCAGCTGCCGCTGCCCGAAAAGATGCAGACCCACGTGGTGTCGCTCGCCGACGGCCGCGAGCAGGTCGCGCTCGCCGGCTTCGACATCTCGTGGTGCCAGACCCCGCCGCGCCTGTGACCGGGCGGGTGGGGGGCGGCCCGGACGGGGCGGCCGGTCGGGGCGGCGCTGCCAGGGGGGCCGCCGCCAACGGTCGGAGCAGTGGGGCGGGTGCTGACCCGGCGGTCGCACCCGACAACACAGGCACCACCGGTCCGACGGTTGGTGAGCCGCTCGTGCCGGCGACCCGCGAGGCGCTCGCCGGTCTGCCGGTCGACGTCGCGCCGCGCCTGCTCGGCGGGGTGCTCGAGGTGACCTCCGGCGGCGAGACCGTGGCGGTGCGGCTCACCGAGGTGGAGGCCTACCACGGAGCCGGCACCGGCGACCGGCCCGACCCCGGGTCGCACGCCCGGATGGGCCCGACCGCCCGGAACGCCACCATGTGGGGTGAGCCCGGGCATCTGTACGTGTACCTCAGCCACGGCATCCACTCGTGCGTCAACGTGGTGTGCGGACCCGAGGGGACGGCGGGCGGAATCCTGCTGCGCGCCGGCGAGGTGATCGACGGCGTGGATGCTGCGGAGCGCCGCCGCCCCGCCGCGCGCGTGCGCCGAGATCTCGCCCGCGGCCCCGGCCGGCTGGGCGATGCGGTGGGCCTTCGCCACCCCGTGCACGACGGCATCGACGCGGTGACCGGGGTCGAGCAGGCGCGCGCCGTCGCGCGGCTGTGGTTGCCGGCATCCGTCGACCCGCGCGTCGTCAGCGGACCGCGCGTGGGCGTCGCCGGCGTCGCGGGGACGGATGCCTTCCCCTGGCGCTTCTGGATCGACGGCGACCCCACGGTGTCGCCTTTCCGCTGGGGCCGCGGCGCCGGCCCGGCGGCCGATGCGCAGCCCGGGGCTCAGCCCGGCGCCCGCAGGGCGGGCGGGGCATCCGTGCTAGACTGACTCCTTGTCTGCGCGCAGAAGACTCTCCCTCGAGTGCGCAGTTCGTATCCCACCACCGAAATCCACCGGTGATCGGGGTGCAGACAAGGGATCTTGGGTGGGGCCGTCCGGCCTCACGGTACAGAAGGAGTAACCACCATGGCAGCAGTGTGCCAGGTGACTGGAGCGGTTCCCGGCTTCGGTCACAACATCTCGCACTCGCACCGCCGGACGAAGCGCCGCTTCGACCCGAACGTGCAGAAGAAGACCTACTACGTTCCTTCGCTTGGTCGCAAGATCACGCTGAACGTCTCGGCTAAGGGCATCAAGGTCATCGACGCCCGCGGCATCGAGTCGGTCGTGAAGGACCTCATCGCGAAGGGTGTGAAGCTCTAATGGCGAAGAAGGCTCAGGACGTCCGTCCGATCATCAAGCTCCGTTCGACCGCCGGCACGGGGTACACCTACGTGACGCGCAAGAACCGTCGCAACAACCCTGACCGCATCGTGCTGAAGAAGTACGACCCGGTGATCCGCAAGCACGTCGAATTCCGAGAGGAGCGCTGATCTCATGGCCAAGAAGAGCAAGATCGCGCGCAACCACCAGCGCGAAGAGGTCGTCGCCCGCTACGCCGAGAAGCGTGCCGAGCTGAAGAAGACCCTCGTCGACCCGAACGCGACCGACGAGGCCCGCGAGGCCGCCCGCGTCGGCCTGCAGAAGCTGCCCCGCAACGCGTCGCCCGTGCGCCTGCGTGGCCGCGACGCCATCGACGGTCGCCCCCGCGGCTACCTGTCGAAGTTCGGCATCTCGCGTGTCCGCTTCCGCGACATGGCGCACAAGGGCGAGCTGCCCGGCGTCACCAAGTCGAGCTGGTAAGCACCACAGCACACAGAGGCCCGTCCCCGCGAGGGGGCGGGCCTCTCTGCATGCGCCGGCCCGAGCCGCGATGCCAGGGCCACAGACGTCACACAAACCACACCAGACACGCGACACGCCGGTGAACATGACGGGAGAAGGCCGGAAATCCGCGGATTTCCGCGGTTCGTGGGTATATTCGGGACCGGTCCATCCGACCGACCCGGGCGATCGCCCGGTCCGATGTAACTGAAGTCGGCACACGCTGCCGTCTGGAGGAAACCCCATGGCTATCACCAAGACCGAGCTCGTCGCCAGCATCGCCAGCGCGACGGGCGAGAGCCAGGCCACCGTCGGCCGCGTCGTCGACGGTCTGTTCTCGGCTGTCTCCGAGGCCGTCGCCAAGGGCGAGAAGGTCACCATCCCCGGCTTCCTCTCGTTCGAGACGGTCAACACCGCCGCTCGCACGGGCCGGAACCCCCAGACCGGCGCCGAGATCGCCATCCCGGCCGGCAAGCGCGTCAAGGTGACCGCCGGCTCGAAGCTCAAGGCTGCCGCGAAGTAACCCGCACCAGCTGACGAAGGGGGGATGCCACGTGGCATCCCCCCTTCGTCGTCTCTGGCTGTCCGCCCGAGCAGGCCCGCGTAGGCTGGACGGGTGCCCACCCGTGCCTACCGGGTCGCAGGTCTTGCGATCCTCCTGATCGCCGCGCTCGCCGCGATGATCATCGGGCTCCTCTACGGCGGGGGCGCGGATGCCCCGCTGATCGCCGATCCCGGGCCGCTCGTGCGCTGGGGGCTTCCGACCGCGACGCTCGCGGTGAACCTCTCCGCCGCCGGCATGGTCGGCTCGCTCGTGCTCGCCCTCTTCGCACTGCGCGCCGGCAGCCGCCCGTTCGACACGGCGCTCGATGTGGCCTCGGCCGCCGCGGCGATCTTCACCGTCTCGAGCGCCGTCGTCGCCTTCCTGACCTTCGTCAACATCTTCAACGCCGCCCCCAGCGCGGGCGCCGAGTTCGGCCAGCAGCTCGGCCGCTTCCTCGTCGACACCGAGGTCGGTCGCGCCTGGGCGCTGACGACGATCGCCGGCGCCGCCCTCACGGTGCTCACCTTCGCCGTGCGCGGCTGGACGCCGACGCTCCTCGTCACCGCGCTCGCGGTGGCCGCCCTCATCCCGATGGCCACGCAGGGCCACGCGGGCGACGAGGCCGGCCACAACACGGCCGTCGTCTCGCTCTCGCTGCACATCATCGGCGCGGCGGTCTGGCTCGGCGGGGTGGTGCTGCTCGTGGCGCTCCGCCCGCGCCTCGACCGCGCCGAGCTCGCCGACGTGCTCGCCCGCTACTCGTCGATCGCCCTCGCCGCGTTCGTCGTGGTCGCCCTCTCCGGCGTCGCGCGCGCGATCGTCGGCGTCGTCGCGTGGCAGAACCTGTTCTCGCCGTACGGCGCGATCCTCGCCGTGAAGGTCATCGCCCTGATCGCGATCGGCGTGCTCGGCGCCGCGTACCGCCTGCGACTCATCGCCCGCATCAGAACGGATGCCGAGGCATCCAGCGCCCGCGCCGCCGGACGGTTCTGGGGGCTCATCGCGCTCGAGCTGGCCTTCATGGGCATCGCGTCGGGCGCCGCCGTCGCCCTCTCGCGGACGCCCCCGCCGGTGGACACGAAGCTGCCCGCCGTGCCGAGCCCCGCCGAGGTGCTCACCGGGGCGCCGCTGCCGCCCGAGCTCACCCCGATCCGCTGGATCACGAGCTGGGACATCGACGTGCTGTGGGCCTTCGCCGTCGGGTTCGGCGTGTTCTTCTACCTGGCCGGGGTGTGGCGGCTGCGTCGCCGCGGCGACCGCTGGCCGCTCTACCGCACCGTGCTGTGGCTCGGCGGCCTGGCGCTGCTCCTCTGGGTCACGAGCGGCTCGGTCAACGCGTACCAGGACTACCTGTTCAGCATGCACATGGTCGGGCACATGCTGCTGTCGATGGCGATCCCGATGATGCTCGTCTTCGGGGCTCCGGTGACCCTGGCATCCCGCGCCATCGTCAAGCGTTCGGACGGCACCCGCGGCGGCCGGGAGTGGATCCTCTGGGCCGTGCACACGCCGTTCTCGCGCGTCATCACGCACCCGCTGTTCGCCGCGGCGATGTTCATCGGCTCGCTCTGGGCGTTCTACTACACCGACCTCTTCCGCTGGACCCTGTACGACCACCTCGGGCACGAGTGGATGGTGGCGCACTTCCTCATCTCGGGATACCTGTTCGTGCAGTCGCTCGTCGGCATCGACCCGGTGCCGTACCGCCTGCCCTACCCGTTCCGCCTGCTGACCCTCATCGGCGTCATGGCGATGCACGCGTTCTTCGGCATCTCGATCATGATGTCGACCGGCCTGTTCGTCGCGGAGTGGTTCGGGTCGGTGGGGCGCACGTGGGGCGATCCGCCGCTCGTCGATCAGTACGCCGGCGGCGGCGTGGCGTGGTCGATCGGCGAGATCCCGACGCTGATCCTCGCGATCACGGTCGCGATCCAGTGGAGCCGGTCGGATGACCGTGCCCAGCGCCGCTCCGACCGCCAGGCCGAGCGCACCGGCGACGCCGAGCTCGAGGAGTACAACGCGCGCCTGCAGGCGCTCGCCGACCGCGACGCCCGCGCGCGGCGCTGACCCGCGGGAGTGGGCGGCGGGCGGCCCGGGCGGCGGGCGGCCGCCGGGTCAGCTGCCGTCGGTGATCGTGATGGCTGCCGTGCCGTCGGGCAGGATCGTCACGGTGCCCGCCACGGAGAAGGGCACGGCCTCGTCGAGGTGACGCACGCTGCCGTCGAAGATCGACTGGATGTCGACCTGGATCTGCGCGACGGCCTGCACGCGCTGGATGGCCCAGTTCGCGCCGTCCGGTACGAGCGAGACGACGGGCTGCTGCACCATCGCCCACACGGGCGCCTCTTCGATGCGGTTGCGGACGACCAGGCCGAACGGGCATCCCGTCGGCTGCAGCACCTGCTGCGTCGCGCACGCGGTGAGGAAGTCTTCGACCTGCTGCTGCACCGCCGCCTCGAACTCGGGCGTCGGCTCGGTCTGCAGGTCGACCGGGATGCTCGCCTGCGGCTTGTCGGAGAGCACGGCGACCCCGCGCGAGGTCGACACCGGGGTATCGACCTCGATCGAGTACAGCCCCGGCGAGAAGACGAGAAGCGACACCGGCTCGAGCGGGTCGGCGTCGACACCGGCGGCGGCGACCTGCCGGGTGTCGAGGTCGAAGCCGTTCACCGTGAACCGGGTCGCGCCGCGCAGCGTCAGTTCGATCGCGGCGAGCGGGCTGGTCGAGAAGCGCCAGGTGGGGGCGACGCCGACCCAGCCGGCGCGTTCGACGCGGAACGCGGTCGTTCCCTCGTGCGGACCGGCCTGGTAGTGCACCGTCACCGTCGTGACGCCGTCGGCGCCCTCGTCGGTGCCGACGACTGTGGCGTCGGTGAGCGGGGCGAGGGCCGCGGCACGCAGGAGCGCCTGATTCGACTCGGAGGGCAGGCCCGCTGCCAACAGCTGCGCCGAATCCACGGCGACGCCGGGCAGGGCGAGGGCGTCGGCGGCCTGCTTGCCGGCGAGCAGGTCGAGGTAGCGGGTGACGAACGCCGACGGGCTGTAGAGATCGCGGTAGAGCACCGCCCCGGTCGCGCCCAGCGCGCCGACGAGCAGCACCCCGACCACCGCGAGTGCGGTCAGGTCGCGCCCGAGTGTGCGGCGCCGCCGCGAACCGCCGCGCGTGCGCGTGCCCGTGCCGGAGCCTGTGTCCGTGCCCGTGCCCGTGCCCGTGCCTGTGCCTGTGCCCGTGCCCGTGCCCGTGCCCGTGCCGGAGGCCGTGGCTGTGGCGACGACGACGTGCTCCGAGGCGCCCAGGCGCGGCGAGGCATCCACCTGCCCGTGCTCTGCGCCGCTCTCCACCCGCCCAGTCTAGGAAAGCCGGCCTGAGAGGACGCGGCATTTCCCTCTACCATGGAACGAATGAGCCTGCCGCCCCTCTCTGCCGAGCAGGAGGAGCTGTTCCGGCTCATCGAAGACACCCGCGAGCACGTGTTCGTCACGGGGCGCGCCGGCACCGGCAAGTCGACGCTGCTGCAGTACCTGGCCTGGAACACCGAGAAGCAGATCGCGGTGTGCGCGCCGACCGGCGTCGCGGCGCTCAACGTCGAGGGGCAGACGATCCACTCGCTGTTCCGACTGCCGATCGGGCTGATCGCCGACAGCGAGCTCGAGCAGTCGGAGCCCGCCCGCAAGATCCTGAACGCGATCGACACGCTCGTCATCGACGAGATCTCGATGGTGAACGCCGACGTGATGGATGCCATCGACCGCTCGCTCCGTCAGGCGCGGCGCCGGCGCTCCGAGCCGTTCGGCGGGGTGCAGATCGTCATGTTCGGCGACCCGTACCAGCTGGCCCCGGTGCCGCCGCGCGGCGACGAGCGCAAGTACGTCGACGACCACTACCGCTCGTTCTGGTTCTTCGACGCCCAGGTGTGGGCGGGGCCGCGGCCCGACGCCGCCGGGTCGCTGGGCGGAGCCATCCGCTCCGACGGGCTGCTCGACCTCGGGCGGGTGGGGGCGCCGCTGAACATCCGCGAGCTGCGCGAGATCCACCGCCAGGCCGACGACGGGTTCAAGGCGATGCTCAACGCCGTGCGCTACGGCGTCGTGACGGCCGACATCGCCGGTCAGCTGAACGCCGCGGGTGCGCGGCCGGTGCCCGAGCCGGTCGAGGGGGAGCCCCCGATCATCACGCTCGCGACGCGCAACGACATCGTGAACCGCATCAACCAGCGGCACCTCGACGCCCTGACCGGGCCCGTGCAGACGGCGCGGGCGGAGGTGTCGGGCGACTTCGGCCGCGGCGAGAGCGGCTACCCCGCCGACGCCGAGCTGCAGCTGAAGGTCGGGGCGCAGGTGATGTTCCTGCGCAACGACATCGCCGGGTACGGCGCGCCCGGCGGCGGCGGCCCGCGCTGGGTCAACGGCTCGATCGGCACGGTGACGCGTATCGCCGGGGGCACCGTGCGCGTCGAGCTCGACGGCGAGGAGCACGACGTCGAGCCGGCGGTGTGGGAGAGGTTCCGGTACGCGTACGATCCCACGACCCGCAAGCTCACCCGCGACATCGTCGCCGAGTTCACGCAGTTTCCGCTGCGGCTCGCGTGGGCGGTCACGATCCACAAGTCGCAGGGCAAGACGTACGACCGCGCCGTGATCGACCTCGGGTCGGGGGCGTTCGCCCCCGGTCAGACGTACGTCGCGCTCTCACGGCTGACCTCGCTGGACGGCCTCTACCTGACGCGTCCGCTGCGGCCGAGCGACATCCTCGTCGACGCCGACGTCCGCCGCTTCATGGCCGGCGTGCGCGCGTCGGGGTTCTGACCCGGGGCATCCCCCGCGTGGGCGCGGGTCAGGCGACGGTGGCGGTGGATGCCTCGGCCTTGGCCGCGGCGAGGTCGACGAACAGGTCGGTGTTGAACTGGTACGCCAGGAGCACCTCGTCGATGACGCGCTCGGCCTCGACGGCATCCCACGGCGCGGCGTCGAGCTGCTCGCGGTAGACGTCCTTGAACGCGGCCGGGTCGGCGATCTCGTCGAAGACGTAGAACCCGATGCCGTTGGAGCCGAGCTCGAACTGGCGCGCCATGATCTTGCCGATGAACTGGCCGCCCGAGAGGTCGCCGAGGTAGCGGGTGTAGTGGTGTGCGACGAAGCCCCCGGGCCAGGTCGAGGCGACCTCCTCGATGCGCGCGACGTAGCGCTCGGTGGCCGGCAGCGGGGTGATGCGGCTGCGCCAGTCGTCGCCGATCAGGTAGGCGAGGTCGGCCTCGAGGGCCGGGAGGCGCGTCAGCTTCTCGGTGATGAACGGGGCCGCGATTGGGTCATCCCGCATCGCGTCGGCCGCCGTCTCGAGCGTCTCGTAGATGAACCAGTGCTGCGCGACGAGGGCGACGTAGTCGTCGCGGGTGCCGTTTCCGCGCATGAGATCGCTCATGAAACCGGCGCCTTCGCTGCCGGAATGGGCGTTGCGCGAGCGCTCGCGCAGGGCGGTCGAGAACGGGACGAGCTCAGCCATGACCGTCAGCATAGCTGAAACTAAGGCTCAACTAACCTGAAGGTTTCGAAGGAAAACGCCCAGGGTCGCCGAGGGGCCCGGGGTCGGCGGCCGGGGCGGCCCCCGGCGCACGGATCAGCGCACGAGGTCAGTCGTGCGGACGGGGCTCCACGCCGAGCCGCGCGCAGGCGGCGTCGTAAAGGGCGACGATCTCTCGGCGCACCTCGCGGCGTTCGGTGATCTCGCCGCCGGGCCACGGCACGCGGATGACGTCTTCGGCGCCGTCGGCGGTGATCACATGCCACTGGCCGGCGGCGCCGTCGAAGGTCGTCATCGTCGAGGAGATCACGTCGGGCAGCGGCGAGAAGGCGCGGGCGATCAGCAGGTTGTCGTCGGTGTGGTCATCGTTCATGTGGCCGAGCACGCCCGCGAGGGCGGCGTCGTCGAAAGTGTGCGGCATCCGCTCAGCCTATGCACCCCGCCGGCGGCGGGACCGCGCCGGGCACCCCGGATGCACGGTCGCGGCGCGGGCATGATCTACGCTGGTGAGGACTATCGGGGGTGAGGATGGCGGGCTCTTTGCGCGTGCGGCGGTGGACCGCTGCGGCGTGTGCGGCGATCGTCGCTCTGTCGCTGGTGGCGTGTGCGCCCGAGGCATCCGAAGGTCTCGATCTGCCGACTCAGGTCGACGCCTCCTTTTCCGACGAGGCGCAGGCGCAGCTGCAGGGAGCGGTCGATCTCGCGGTCGCCGCATCGGGCTCGACGGGCGCGATCGTCGGCGTCTGGGCGCCGTGGGCGGGCACGTGGCTGAAGGGCGTCGGCACGGTTGCGCCCGAGGGCAAGGACACGAGCACGAGCAACTCGTTCAAGGCGGGCGCGGTCACGCGCGCGATGACCTGCGATGTGCTCTACGGCCTGGTCGAGCAGGGCACGGTCGCCCTCTCCGACAGCGTCACCAAGTACGTTCCGGGGCTGCCTGACCACGAGGCGGTCACCCTCGGCCAGCTGTGCGATTCGACGAGCGGATTCGGCACGTACAGCGACCGCCTGAACGGCCGCTTCATGGCGAACCCGACGCGCACATGGAGCCCGCGCGAGCTCGTCGCCTACGGCACGGGGTCGTCTGCGGCGGCGCAGCCGGGCGCGGCGTTCGCCGACTCCGACACCGGGTACGTGCTGCTCGGCCTCGCGCTGGAGCACGCCACTCGCAAGTCGGCCGCGGAGCTGCTCGACGAGTTCGTCTTCACGCCGACCGAGATGGATGCCACGGCGCTGCCCGCACCCGACGCGAGCGCGTCGTCGGCCGGCGTCCAGCTCTCCGGCCTCTGGTCTCCGAACGCCGAGGACGGCAGCGTCGCGTGCGCCGCGCCGGTCGACATCACCGACCTGTCGCCGAGCGCCGGGTTCACCGCGTGGGGTGTCGTCTCCGACCTCACCGACCTCGGCCGGTACACGCAGGCGCTCGCCACCGGCGCGCGGCCCTACGACACCGACGCGCGGTTCGAGAACCCGATGCCGGCGGCGGCGGATGCCCCGTCGTGGTTCACCGCCAAGGGCGGCACCTACCAGGCGGGGAGCCTCGTCGGCCAGTACGGCTCGATCCCCGGCTACCTCACGGCGGCGTTCGCCGATCGCAACACCGGCATGACCGTCGTCACCGTGCTCAACAACTCGCGCGCATCGAACACGCTGGTGCGGAGCCTCGCCTGGCAGCTGGCGGCGATCGCGTCGAAGCTGCCGGCGGCGCCCGGCGAGACCGCGCCCGACGCCGGTCTGCCCTGGACGGCCGAGGACATGGGCGCTCAGGTCGCCGCGGCCGCCGTCTGCCCGCTGCCGTGATGACCGGCCCCCGCGCGGGGGCGAGCGCGACGCCGGCGCCCGCGGTGATGCTCGTCGTCGCGGGGCTCGTGTGTCAGGAGGTCGGCGCCTCGATCGCCGTGCTGCTGTTCCCCGAGGCGGGGCCGCTCGGGATGGTGCTGCTGCGGCTCGGCTTCTCGGCGCTGATCCTGCTCGCCGTGACGCGCCCGCGTCTGGGCGGGCACTCGCGGCGTGACTGGGGTGCCGTGGGCGTATTCGGATTCGTGCTGGCGGCGATGAACGGCCTGTTTTACCTCGCGCTCGAGCGGCTGCCGCTCGGCGTGACGGTCACTATCGAGGTGCTCGGCCCGCTCGCCCTCGCGATCGCGACGGGGCGGCGCGTGTGGTCGCTCGTCTGGGCCGCGCTCGCGTTCGCCGGCGTCGCCGCGCTCGCGGGCGGCGGGTGGGACCGGCTCGACCCGCTCGGCGTCGCGTTCGCCCTCGGCGCCGCCGCGATGTGGGCGCTGTACATCCTCTCGTCGGCGCGGGTGGGCGCCGCCTTCGCGAAGCTCGACGGCCTGGCGTGGGCGATGGTCGTCGGCGCGATCGTCGCGCTGCCCTTCGGGGTGATCGATGCCGGGGCGACGCTCCTCCGCCCCGACATCCTGGCGCTCGGCGCGGCGGTCGCGCTGCTGTCGTCGACGCTGCCGTACGCGTTCGAGCTGATCGCCCTGCGGCGGCTGGCGGCGTCGGCCTTCGCGATCCTGATGAGCCTCGCCCCGGCGATCGCGGCGCTCGCCGGGTTCGTTCTGCTCGGGCAGCACCTGTCGTGGCTCGAGCTCGTCGGTATCGCCCTCGTCATCGGGGCATCCATCGGAGCCATCCGCGGCGCCGGCCGCGCCGCCGCGGGCGCCGCCGAGCCCATGGCCTGAGGGCGGCGAGGTGGCGATGGTGCCGGCGGTGGCGACGTGCATCTCGCGGCTGTGCCGCACGGGGCGGTGCGTAACGCGGCTGTGCCGCACGGGGCGGTGCGTAACGCAGGAGAAGCGGCGGGGTCAGTGAGCGGCGGCCGCGGAGTTCCGGGGTTCACGCCGGGCGGCGGGCGCGGATCTCCTGAGTTGTGAACGCCCCGGCGGGGGCCGCGACGCGGCGGCGCGGTCAGCGCGGCGGTGCGGTGGATGCCCGGGGGATCAGCGTCGGGAGGGCGAGCCGCGCGGTGCCGGCGGGCGGAGCCGGTTCGGCGAGCAGCTCGACGGCGGCGGTGGCGATCTGCTCGAATGCGGCCGAGGTGAAGGCGGGCGCCTCCGTCACGTCGATCGCCTACGGCGTGCGGGTCGTGCCGGTGGTGTTCTCGGCGACAACGATGGGGGTGAAGCTGCCCGCAGCCGTCGGGATGCCCGTGACGCGCGCCGTGCCGTCGCGGTTGTCGACGAGCGTGAGCCCGGCGGGCAGGTTCTCGACGGCGATCGACGGGATCGGCCAGCCGGATGCCGTGATCGTGGCATCCACGGCCACGCCGATCGGCGCGGTGAGGGGCGTCGCCGTGACGGTCGGCGCGAGGAGCGGGCGCAGGGTGATCGGGGTGACGGCAGGCATCTCTCCGGTCGCGTGGGCAGGACGCAGAGAGTGAGCGTGCACGAGTGAGCCTTTGTGGGCCAGGCGCGGGGGGATGCGCAACGGGTACCCTCTCCCCAGATGAGAGGACTCTCATACCGTAGTGGGTCGGCCGTCGGCTCGGCGTGAGCTTGGTGGAGGGGCTGACGGGAATCGAACCCGCGCTGTCTGCTTGGGAAGCAGAAGTTCTGCCATTGAACTACAGCCCCAGAGCATCCCGCAGGATGCCTGAGAAAGCCTATCAGGCGGCTCTCGCGATCACGGCGCCGGCGGGCCCGAGTAGGGCGGCTGTGCCGGCGGGCCCTGGTACGGCGACGCGGGCGGAAGGTAGCCGCCCGGGGGGAACTGCTGACCGCTCTGCTGCATGGCGAGGAGCATCCCGTTCTTCACTGCGGTGCGCATGATCAGGTAGTTGATCCACAGCGCCAGGGCGAGGATGCCGAGGTAGATGACGATCATGATGAGGAAGAATCCGATGCCGATCCCGGCTCCGTAGTCAGGGTTTATGGCCGCTACTGTAGGGCGACACGGCCGCACGCACGAGGAAATATTCGCGCGAATAGATACGTGGACCACCGTGCGTCCCCAGACCGGGCGCGCTTCGGAAGGAACGTCCATGACCGGCATCCGCTCCCGCATCGCGATCATCGTCGGCAGTGCGCGTCCCGTGAGCATCGGCGACCAGCTCGGCGCCGAGATCGCGCGGGTCGTCGAGGCATCCAGCGATGCCGATGTCCGCACGCTCGACCTGCGCGAGATCGGGCTGCCGATGCTCGACGAGCCGCTCATGGCGGCGCTCGGCCAGTACGCGCACGCGCACGCCCGGGCGTGGGCCGCGCAGGTCGCCGATGCCGACGCGGTGATCTTTCTCACCCCGCAGTACAACGGCGGCTATCCCGCGTCGCTGAAGAACGCGATCGACTATCTGGGCGCCGAGTGGCGGGGGCTCCCCGGCGCGATCGTCAGCTACGGCGGTCGCGGCGGTCCGCTCGCCGCGGATCAGCTCGCCGGCGGGCGCCGCGCGGCCTGAGGGGCCCCCGCCGGAACCGAACCCCGGCCGCCGCGGCGCGGCTGCGCTCGCGCCGCTAGGCTGGCCGCGTGCTGCTCAGTGACCGCGACATCCGCGCCGAGATCGACAAGGGCCGGGTGGCCCTCGACCCGTGGGACCCGGCGATGGTGCAGCCGTCGAGCGTCGACGTGCGCCTCGACCGCTACTTCCGGCTGTTCGACAACCACAAGTATCCGTTCATCGATCCGGCGGAGGATCAGCCCGATCTCACGCACCTGATCGAGGTGCGGCCCGACGAGCCGTTCATCCTGCATCCGGGCGAGTTCGTGCTCGGCTCGACGTTCGAGCAGGTGACGTTGCCCGACGACATCGCCGCGAGGCTCGAGGGCAAGTCATCCCTCGGTCGCCTGGGGCTCCTTACGCACTCGACCGCGGGTTTCATCGACCCCGGGTTCTCCGGCCATGTGACGCTCGAGCTCTCGAACGTCGCGACGCTGCCGATCAAGCTGTGGCCGGGCATGAAGATCGGGCAGCTCTGCTACTTCCGGCTGTCGTCGCCGGCCGAGAACCCCTACGGCACCGGGCCGTACCTGAACCGGTATCACGGCCAGCGCGGGCCGACGGCATCCCGCTCGTTCCAGAACTTCCACCGCACCGACGTCGGGGCGACGGACGCCGGCGCGCGCGGCAACTGACCCGCTCCCGCGGCGTCAGCCCATCGTCGCGTCGAAGTCGTCCTGCGTCCGCACGCGGGTGACGCGGACGCCACCGCCGTCGACGGGCGCCTCGGGAAAGCGCGCGGCGATCTCGGCCGCGCGGGCCTGATCGGCGACGTCGACGAGGCAGCAGCCGGTGACGACGTCGGCTTCGCCCGCGGGCGTTCCGCCCCGGGGCCGCGGGCGCCGAGAACGCACAACAGCACCTCTCCGAGGTCGAAAGAGGTGCTGTTGTGCGTTTTCGATGGGGTGGTGGATGCCCCGGGAGGCTTGTGCCCGAGGGGGGACGGGTCAGTCGCGCGGGGCGCCGCCGCGCTGGAACCCGGCCTCGCCCGCCGCGAGCTCGCGCGACTGCTCACCAAGCTCGCCGCCGCCTGGCCGCAGCTCTGACCGGCCCGACCGTCTCCGACGAATCCCCCGTCAGCGGGTGAAATGCCGGGGTGAACGCCGACACTCCCGACTCCTCCGCGCTCTTACCCTCCCCGTCCGCGGAGACCCCCGCGAGCGCATCCGCCGCCAAGACAACCGCCAGCGAGACCGCCGCCCCCACCCGCCGCACCGGCCCGGGCCTCTGGGTCGTCGGCCCCGCTGCGGCCGTCGCGCTGCTGTTCAGCGCGTTCGCGATCTTCTTCCCCGCGCAGGCCGAGCTCTTCTTCGGCACGATCCAGGCCGCGATCGTCGACGGGTTCAGCTGGTACTACGTCCTCATCACGGCGTTCTTCGTCGCGTTCTGCCTCTTCCTCGGGTTCAGCCGCTACGGCGACATCAAGCTCGGCCGCGACGACGACGAGCCCGAGTTCTCCAACACGGCGTGGTTCTCGCTGCTGTTCGCGGCGGGCATGGGCATCGGCCTCGTCTTCTACGGTGTGAGCGAGCCGCTCAGCCACTTCGTCGCCCCGAAGCCGGGCGTCACCGGACCTCCCGCCCAGCTCGCCCAGTCGGCGCTCACCCAGACCTACCTGCACTGGGGCGTGCACGCGTGGGCGATCTACGTCGTCGTCGGGCTCGCACTCGCCTACGCGATCCACCGCCGTCGCCGTCCGCTGTCGATCCGCTGGGCGCTCGAGCCTGTGCTCGGCCGCCGGGTGCGCGGCGGCTGGGGCAACGCGATCGACTCGATCGCCCTCGTCGGCACGCTGTTCGGCGTCGCGACGAGCCTCGGCCTCGGCGTCATGCAGCTCAGCTCGGGTCTCGACTCGGCCGGGATCATCGAGAACCCCGGCATCCTCGAGCAGATCGTCATCATCGTGGTCATCACGGGCGGCGTGCTGTTCTCGGTGCTCTCCGGCGTCACGCGCGGCATGAAGTGGCTCTCGACGACCAACCTCATCCTCGCCGCACTGCTCCTCCTCTACGTCCTCTTCGTCGGCGACACGGTGTACCTCCTGCGCGAATGGGTGCAGTCGATCGGCGCGTACCTCCAGAACTTCATCGGGCTCAGCTTCAGCGTCAGCGCGTTCCAGGGTCAGGCCGGTCAGGAGTGGCAGGCGGCGTGGACCGCGTTCTACTGGGGGTGGTGGATCTCGTGGGCGCCCTTCGTCGGCGTCTTCATCGCGCGGGTCAGCCGCGGCCGTACCGTGCGCCAGTTCGTCATGGGCGTGCTGATCGTGCCAACGCTCCTCGGCATCCTGTGGTTCGCCGTCCTCGGCGGGTCGGCGCTTAAGCTCGAGATGGACACGCCCGGATCGATGACGGATGCCTCCGGCGGGGTCGATCTGCAGGGCGCGCTCTTCCAGCTGTTCCAGCACCTCCCCGGCACGATGGTGCTCACGATCGGCGCGCTGATCCTCATCGCGATCTTCTTCGTGACCTCGGCCGACTCGGGCGCGTTCGTCATGGGCATGCTCGCCACCGGCGGCAACCCCGAGCCCTCGCGGCCCGTGAAGGCGCTGTTCACGTTCGTGACGGCGATCCTCGCGATCGCGCTCCTCATCGCCGGCGGGCTCGTCGCGCTGCAGACGGCGGCGATCATCATCGCGCTGCCGTTCAGCATCGTGATGCTGCTCATCTGCTGGTCGACGATCGTCGCCTTCCGCCGCGAGCGCGCCGCCTACGACCGCGCCCGCCGGGCCGAGTTCGTCGACGAGATCGGGGAGCGCTACGGGCTCGAAGTCGAAGAGCCCAACGAGCGAGGCATCCGCCTGCCGTGGATGCGGCGCCGCTGAGCATCCGCTCCCGTCAGCTGCGCACGTGCGGCGGCAGCTTCACGAACAGCAGCAGCACGAGACCGATGAGCAGCACGACCCCGATCCCGAGCACGCCGTAGACGATGCCGCCGAACCACGCGAGCGACAGCGACCAGGCGAGCGGTGACAGGAACGACGCGACGCGCCCCGTCGTGGCGTAGAGGCCGAAGATCTCGCCCTGCATGCTCGGCGGGGTGATGCGCGTGAGCATGCTGCGGCTGGCGGCCTGCGCCGGCCCCACGAAGGCGCACAGCAGCAGACCGCAGATCCAGAACACGATGCTCCCGAAATCGCGGAGCGCGAAGACGACGAAGGCCATCGCGACCAGGCCGACAAGGGCGATGATGATCAGCTTCCGCGCCCCGATCGCGTCGTCGAGCCGGCCGGCGAGGATCGTGGAGATACCCGCGACGAGGTTCGCCGCGAGGCCGAAGGCGATGACTTCGAGGAACGAGAATCCGAAGCCCTGCGCCGCGAGCACCGCGCCGAAGGCGAAGACGCCGGCGAGGCCGTCGCGGTAGACGGCGGCGGCGAGGAGGAAGGAGAAGGTCGGCCGGTTCACGCGGAACAGATTCACCAGGTTCTTGCCGAGAGCGACGTACGAACCGAGCGGCCCGACCTTCTCGGGCCCGCCGTACGAGGGCGACTCGGGTACGTTCCGCAGCAGCGGGATCGAGAACACGAGGGTCCACACCGCGCACAGCACGGCGACGAGCTTGTACGCGAGCGGGTTGTTCTGCCCGACCCCGAACAGGATCGGGATGCACAGGATCAGCGCGACGACGCCACCGATGTAGCCAAGGCCCCAGCCGAGACCCGACACGCGACCGACGGTCTTCGGCGTCGAGACCTCCGAGAGCATCGCGTAATAGCTGACGTTCCCGATCTCCGAGATGACCGCGCCGAGCGCGACGGCGAAGGCGCCGAACCAGAAGTAGCGCGGATCGGCCTCGACGAAGAACAGCGCGAACTGCACGAGGGCGACCGCCACCGTCGCGCCGAGGACCCACTTCTTCTTGCTGCCGCGCGCGTCGGCCTGCTGGCCGAGCACCGGTGCGAGCAGGAGGATCAGGATGCCCGCGGCGAAGTTCGCCCAGCCCCAACATTCCGAGAGGTCGGTGAGGCCTTGGCAGTACGCCGTCGCGATGTTCTCCGAGGTGTTGCAGTTGAGGTACGAGCCGTCGGCGAGGCGGCCGGACTCCCGCACGGCGGGGTCGAGGAACTGGCGCGAGGTGAGATAGAGGGCAACCCAGACGAAGGTCAGGATGACCGTGTTGAAGGGCTGCATCGCCCAGTCCCACATCGCCCACGAGATCACCCGGCGCCGCGGGATGTCGCGGTCGGGGACGGAGTTCTGGAACGCCTCGCCGATCGCGCCGAGCGCGCGTGTGTCGGCGGGCATGGGGGGCACGGCGCGGGGCGCGTCGGGGCTGGGCTGGTCGGGCAGCGGCATGCTCGTCACGCTAGGGCGCGCGGGTGAACGGGCGGTGGCGCCACACCGCCCACCCGGGCGGGCGCCCGCGCGGGTCAGGGCGGGCGACTACCGTAGGAGGATGACTTCCGACACCGCGCCTGACGAGGCCCCGGCGACCCCCACTCTCACGTTCGCCGACCTCGGTCTCGACGACGCCGTTCTGAAGGCGGTAAAGGACGTCGGCTACGAGACGCCGTCGGCGATCCAGGCGGCGACGATCCCGCCGCTGCTCGCCGGCCGCGACGTGCTCGGCACGGCGCAGACCGGCACCGGAAAGACCGCCGCGTTCGCGCTGCCGATCCTGTCGCAGCTCGACCTGTCGCAGAAGACCCCGCAGGCGCTCGTGCTCGCCCCCACGCGCGAGCTCGCCTTGCAGGTGTGCGAGGCGTTCGAGTCGTACGCCGCGCGGCTGCGCGGAGTGCATGTGCTGCCCGTCTACGGCGGACAGGGCTACGGGCAGCAGCTGTCGGCGCTCCGCCGCGGCGTGCACGTGGTCGTCGGCACCCCCGGTCGCATCATGGACCACCTCGACAAGGGCACGCTCGACCTCTCCGAGCTGCGCTTCCTCGTGCTCGACGAGGCCGACGAGATGCTCAAGATGGGCTTCGCGGAAGACGTCGAGACGATCCTCGCCGAGACGCCCGCCGGCAAGCAGGTCGCGCTCTTCTCGGCGACCATGCCGGCGCAGATCCGCCGCCTCGCGGGCACGTATCTGAAGGATCCCGACGAGATCAACGTCAAGGCCAAGACGACGACGTCGGCGAACATCACGCAGCGATACCTCGTCGTCTCCTACCCGCAGAAGGTGGATGCCCTGACCCGCATCCTCGAGGTCGAGCCCTTCGAGGGCATGATCGTCTTCACGCGCACGAAGAACGAGACCGAGACGCTCGCCGAGAAGCTCCGCGCCCGCGGCTACACCGCCGCCGCGATCAACGGCGACATCGCGCAGGCCCAGCGCGAGCGCACCGTCAACCAGCTGAAGAACGGCAAGCTCGACATCCTGGTGGCGACCGACGTCGCCGCCCGCGGCCTCGACGTCGACCGCATCAGTCACGTCGTGAACTTCGACCTGCCGATCGACACCGAGTCGTACGTCCACCGCATCGGCCGCACGGGCCGCGCCGGTCGCACCGGCGACGCGATCAGCTTCGTCACTCCGCGCGAGCGGCGGATGCTCGCATCCATCGAGAAGGCGACGCGTCAGCCGCTCACGGAGATGGCGCTGCCGAGCGCCGACGACGTCAACGCGACCCGCCTCACGCGGTTCGACGACGCGATCACGACGGCGCTGTCGGAGACCGAGCGGATCGACCGTTTCCGCGACATCATCAACCACTACGTGCGCCACCACGACGTGCCCGAGGCCGACGTCGCCGCGGCGCTCGCCGTCGTCGCGCAGGGCGAGACACCACTGCTGCTGGATGCCGCGGACGACGCCCCCGTGCGCCGCGACCGCGAGCGGTTCGACCGCGACCGCGACCGGGAGGGCGGGCGTGACCGGTTCGACCGCGGCGACCGCTCGGACCGCGACGACCGGCCGCGGCGCGGATCGTCGGGCCCGACCGCGACGTACCGCATCGAGGTCGGCCGGCGGCACAAGGTCGAGCCGCGCCAGATCGTCGGAGCGCTCGCGAACGAGGGCGGCTTCCGCCGCGAAGACTTCGGCGCGATCCAGATCCGGCCCGACTTCTCGCTCGTCGAGCTTCCCGCCGACCTCCCCGCCGACACCCTGAAGCGGCTCGAGCAGACCCGCATCAGCGGCCGGCTGATCGAGATCAAGCCCGACCGCTTCCAGCGTTCGGCGAAACGAACCGATCGTCCGTCGCGTCCGCGCGACTGACCGGCCGACGGGATGTCCGGAGTTGTGAACGGCGGAGCGTGAGGAGGGCGACCCGGCCGGACGGCGGCCGGGACCGTCAGCTCAGCGGCCGGGTCGCCTCTTCGAGCAGTTCGAGGACGTGCCGGTACTCCGCACCGGTCGCACGGGTCATCCCGATCTCGCACGTGCGGTTGCACGACGCGTGGGCGTCGGCGCCGAGGCGGGCGACCTCGGCCGCCTCGGCCGCGGTCGCCGCGGCCGTCAGTTCGGGATGGAGCATCCCGCGGTCGCCGGCGAAGCCGCAGCAGTTCCACGCGTACGGCACGGTCACCTCGCGGGCGACGACCGCGCCCACCGCCAGCAGAGCGGGATCGAGCCCCATCTGTGTGGACGAGCAGGTCGGATGCAGGACGAGCGAGTCGACCAGCGGCGTGATCTCCCCGAGCGCCGGCAGCACCTCACGGGCGACGAAGTCGACGGCATCCTCGGTGCGGAAGGGCAGCTTCCGGTCCTCGAAGATGTGCGCGAACCCCTCCGTGCAGCTGGAGGCGTCGCTGATCACGGGCAGCGCGCCGTCGCGGGAGGCGACCCGCACCGCCTCGACGACCCGATCGGCCATCACGTCCCGCCCGCCGGCGTACCCCTTCGAGGTCCACGGCGTGCTGCAGCACAGGGCTTCGATGCCTTCGGGCACCACCACACGCACGCCGGCGCGTTCGAGCAGCCGCGCGAACGCGGAGGTCGCGCCGATGCCCTCCCCCGCGGCTCCGAACATGGAGTTCACGCAGGCGGGCAGGTAGACGGCGACCGGATCGCCGGGGCCGGACCCGAGGCATCCGGTCAGCGGCCCCCGCGCCGAGCCGCCCGCCGGGAGGTCGGCGCTGTACTCCGGGACCGTGTCGGCCCCCAGGAGGGCCCGCCCCACCGTCGTCGCGGCCTTCACGAGTCCCGCGGGCACGTGATCGGCGACGGTCAGGGCCGCCGCTGCGCCGCGACTGACGGCGCCCCACCCGTGCGCGGCGGCCTTCCACCCGGCCGCCAGCACCGGATTCTGATCCTCTCGGCGCAGCCTCTTGACGAGCGCGCCGGTGTTGATGAGGACGGGGCATGCGGTGACGCACATGCCGTCGACGGCGCAGGTGTCCACGCCCGCGTAGTCGTAGTCCCGGTCGAGCTCACGAGCGAGGGCGTGATCGCCCGCCGCCTCGGCGCGCTTCATGCCGCGACGCACGACGATCCGCTGCCGGGGCGTGAGCGTGAGGTCCTTCGACGGACACACCGGCTCGCAGTACCCGCACTCCACGCACCGGTCGGCTTCGGCCTCGATCGGCTCGGCGAGCTTGATGTTGCGCAGGTGCGCCCGCGGATCGTCCTCGATGATCACGCCGGGGTTGAGCATGCCGGTCGGGTCGCACAGCCGTTTGAGCTCGCGCATCACCTGGTACAGCTCCTCGCCGTACTGCCGCCGGACGTAGGGCGCCATGACGCGACCGGTGCCGTGCTCGGCCTTGAGGTTGCCGCCGGCGCCCAGCACGAGGTCGACCATCTCCTCCGTGAACGAGGTGAAGCGCCCGAGGGCCGCGTCGCCCTCGAAGCGGTCGGTGAGCATGAAGTGGATGTTGCCGTCCTTGGCGTGCCCGAAGATCACGCTGTCGCGGTAGGAATAGGTGGCGAACAGGTCCTGCAGCGAGGCGCAGGTGGGCGCGAGCTGCGGCACGGGCACGACGATGTCCTCCAGGAGGGCGGTCGTCCCGGACGGACGCGCACCCGCGACGCTCGTGTACAGGCCCTTGCGCAGCTTCCACGCCAGGGCGCGCTCGCCGGCGTCGCTGGACAGCGCAGCCGGCGTGATCAGCGGCAGCTCGCGCAGCAGAGCAGTGCCCGCCGCGGCCAGCGCGGCGAGTCCGGCCTCGTCCATCGCCTGGTACTCGATCAGCAGCGCGGCCTGGTCGGTGACCTCGAAACCGCGGATCTGCGGCGGCGCATCGGCGAAGGACTGACCCACGCGCAGACTGGTCGCGTCCATGAGCTCGAGGGTCGCGGCACCGGTCGCCACGAGGGCGGGGAGCGCGCGGGTCGCCTCGACGATGTCCGGGAAGACCGCGAGCGCCGTGGTCACCCGGGGCTTGATCGGGACCGTGCGGTAGGTGGCCTCGGCGACGAAGGCGAGAGTGCCCTCACTGCCGATCACGAGGCGGGTGAGCACCTGCGCGGGGGACTCGTGGTCGAGGAACGCGTTCACCCCGTACCCGATGGTGTTCTTCATCGCGAACTGCCGCTCGATGAGGCGGACCGAGTCGGGATTCGAGCGGACGCGCGCCGTGAGGCGGCGCAGGCCTTCGAACAGCTCCGGCTCGGCGGCCTGCAGCGCGGCATCCGCGTCGAGCGCCGCGGAGTCGACGACCGTGCCCGAAGGCAGCACGAACACCATCGACTCGAGCGTGCGGTAGGTGTTCTCGACCGTCCCGCACGCCATGCCGCTGGAGTTGTTGGCGATCACCCCGCCGATCGTGCATGCCGCCTCGCTGGCCGGGTCGGGGCCCAGTCGATATCCGTGCCGGAGCAGACGGGCGTTGACCTGCCGGACGGTGGCACCCGGCTGCACCCGCACGCGGCGGCCTCCGTCGAGCACGTCGATCCGCCGGAAGGAGCGCCGCGTGTCCACGAGGATGTCCTCGCCGGACGACTGCCCCGACAGGCTCGTCCCGCCCGAGCGGAACGTGACCCTGGACCCGCTCGCGGTGGCGGCGCGCATGATCGCCCCGACCTCGGCGGCGTCGTCGGCGATCACCACGGCGCGCGGTGTGTGCAGGAAGTGCGAGGCGTCGCTCGCGTACGCGACCCGGTCGATCGCCCGCAGCCTGATGCGCTCCGCCTCGCCGACCGCAGCGGCGACGGCGGGGTCGATCCATCCCTGCCGCGGGATGTCGTGGTCGGCGTGCGGGAGGGGATGCCGGGCTGCAGCGGTCACGGCGTGGGGACCATCCAGCCGAGGATCGGGGTGGACTGCAGGTAGACCAGGCCCGTGAAGACGATCAGCAGGCCCAGGCTCCACCAGAGGAGCTTTCGGAACAGGTCGCCCTCCTTGCCGGCCATTCCGGCCGCCGCGGCGGCCACGGCGAGGTTCTGCGGTGAGAGCATCTTGCCGAGCACGCCGGCGGACGAGTTGGTGGCCGCCATGAGGACGGGGTCGAGCCCGACTTTCTGGGCCGTCGTTGCCTGCAGCAGGCCGAACAGCGCGTTCGAGGAGGTGTCCGATCCGGTGATCGCCACGCCCAGCCAGCCGATGGCCGGCGACAGCAGGGCGAAGAAGCCGCCGGTCGCGGCCAGCGCCGCGCCGAGGGTGTGCGTCTGACCGGACAGGTTCATGACGTAGGCGAGGGCGAGGACCGACACGACGGTGACGATGGTGAAGCGCAGCTGGTGGAGCGTCGCCCCGTATGCCTCCAGCGCCCGGCGCGTCGGCAGCCGGTACAGGAGGGCGACGATGATGCCCGACAGCAGCAGCAGCGTGCCGCCGGTTCCGATGTAGCCGAGCTTGAAGACCGTGGCCACCGCCTCACCCGAGCTGTCGGAGACGTCCAGACCGGGCCAGGCGAAGGTCAGCGTCGCATGCTCGGCGAGGAAGGCCTTCACCGGCGGCAGCTGCGAGATCGAGAACACCGCGATGATCACGACGTAGGGCATGACCGCGTTCCAGGTCAGGTTCGCCGGCGTGCGCCCGCTGCGGTCGATCCTGGTCGCGTCGGCGACCTTGACGACCGTCGTGGCGGTCTTGCCGCCGGTCGTGGGGACGGTTACGCCGACGGCCGAGCCGGCGTTCGCGTCGGCGATCGCCGGCTCGAAGGCGACGGTGCTCCTGGGCGTCCAGAACTTCAGCGTGACCAGCACGGCGATCACGGTCACCACGGCGGCGACCACGTCGGTGATCTCGACCGCGATGAAGTTGGAGGTGATGAACTGCGACACGGCGAAAGCGACACCGGCGACGATCGCGACCGGCCAGGTCTGCCGCACGCCGCGCCATCCGTCGACGATGAACACGAGGATGAGCGGAACGAAAACCGCCAGGAACGGCGTCTGGCGGCCCGCCATCTGCGAGAGCAGATGGATGTCGATGCCGGTCACCCCCGACAGCGCGATGATCGGCGCGGCCATCGCGCCGAACGCGACCGGTGCCGTGTTGGCCAGCAGTGACACCACGGCCGCTTTGACCGGCGCCATCCCCGCGGCGATGAGCATCGCGATGGAGATCGCGACCGGCGCGCCGAACCCGGCGAGGGACTCGAGCAGCGCACCGAAGCAGAAGGCGATGATGATGGCCAGGATCCGCTGGACCGACGTGGCCGAGACCTACGACGTGGCGCGGCCCACGGCGAAGATGGCGATCGAGAACCTGGTGCGCGAGAACCTGCTGCAGCGCAGTGCGCACAAGACGGCCCGCGTCGTGCGCCTGTCGCCGGACGACGCGCGCGACATCTACCTGTCCCGCGAGGTGGTCGAAGCCGAGGTGCTCCGCCGGCTCGCGCGCAAACGCCTCGCGCCGGAGCGCGCCCGCAAGGCCAACGCCGAGATCGCGATGCTGATCGATGCCTCGCCGGGGGAGGTCGTCGAACCGGACATGCGCTTCCACACGGCGCTGATCGACGCCATCGGCAGTCCCCGGCTGAGCCGCACCTACGGATCGCTCGCCTCGGAGGTCGTCTTCTGCATGTCGCAGGTGCAGGGGGCCTCGCTGCTGCCCACCGAGCTGATCGCGGCCGAGCACGAGCGCATCCTGGAACTGATCGAGGCGGGGGACGAGGACGGTGCGGCGGCTCTTCTCGCCATCCACATCGGTCGCGCCCGCGAGCGCCTCGCCGAACGGCTGGGCGGCGTGGCCGGGCCCGAGGCGTTCGTCCCGCCCACCGTATGACCGCGCCGGCATCCTGAAAACTTGATATGTCCTGTATCAAGTTCATTTGACACCGGCGCCGCCCCTGCGTATCGTGGAACCCGGATGAAAGTTGAGCCATCAGGACTCAACGTCCGCAGATTTCTTCAGATCCGTTTCGGGAAAGGAAACACACATGGCACGTGCAGTGGGTATCGACCTCGGTACGACGAACTCGGTCGTCTCCGTCCTCGAGGGTGGCGAGCCCAAGGTCATCACCAACGCCGAGGGCTTCCGCACCACCCCGTCGGTGGTCGCGTTCACCAAGGACGGCGAGGTGCTCGTCGGCGAGACCGCCAAGCGCCAGGCCGTCACCAACGTCGACCGCACCATCTCGTCGGTCAAGCGCCACATGGGCACCGACTGGACATTCGACGTGGACGGCAAGAAGTGGACGCCGCAGGAGATCTCCGCGCGCATCCTCCAGAAGCTCAAGCGCGATGCCGAGTCGTACCTCGGTGACACCGTGACCGACGCCGTCATCACGGTGCCGGCGTACTTCAACGACGCCGAGCGTCAGGCCACGAAGGAAGCCGGGGAGATCGCCGGCCTCAACGTGCTGCGCATCATCAACGAGCCCACCGCGGCGGCCCTGGCCTACGGCCTCGACAAGGGCAAGGAGGACGAGCTCATCCTCGTCTTCGACCTCGGTGGTGGCACGTTCGACGTCTCTCTGCTCGAAGTGGGCAAGGACGACGACTTCTCCACCATCCAGGTGCGCGCCACCGCCGGTGACAACCGCCTCGGCGGTGACGACTGGGACCAGCGCCTCGTCGACTACCTGATCAAGCAGTTCAAGGAGACCACCGGCGTCGACGTCTCGGGTGACAAGATCGCCCTGCAGCGCCTCAAGGAGGCCGCCGAGCAGGCCAAGAAGGAGCTCTCGTCCTCGACGAGCACCTCGATCAACCTGCCGTACCTGTCGCTCACCGACTCGGGCCCTGTGTCGCTGTCGGAGACGATCACGCGCGCGAAGTTCGAGGACCTCACGAAGGATCTGCTCGACCGCACGAAGAAGCCGTTCAACGACGTCGTCGCCGAGGCGGGCATCAAGGTCGCCGACATCGACCACGTGGTCCTCGTCGGCGGCTCGACCCGCATGCCGCAGGTCACCGAACTCGTCAAGCAGCTCACCGGCGGCAAGGAGCCCAACAAGGGCGTCAACCCCGATGAGGTCGTCGCCGTGGGTGCCGCCCTGCAGGCCGGTGTCCTCAAGGGCGAGCGCAAGGACGTGCTGCTGATCGACGTCACCCCCCTGAGCCTCGGTATCGAGACCAAGGGTGGCATCATGACGAAGCTCATCGAGCGCAACACCGCCATCCCGACCAAGCGCAGCGAGACGTTCACGACCGCCGACGACAACCAGCCGTCGGTCGCGATCCAGGTGTTCCAGGGTGAGCGTGAGTTCACGCGTGACAACAAGCCGCTCGGCACCTTCGAGCTGACCGGCATCGCGCCGGCTCCCCGGGGCATCCCGCAGGTCGAGGTCACGTTCGACATCGACGCGAACGGCATCGTGCACGTGTCCGCGAAGGACAAGGGCACCGGCAAGGAGCAGTCGATGACGATCACGGGCGGCTCGAGCCTCCCGAAGGAGGACATCGACCGCATGGTGCGCGAGGCTGAGGAGCACGCCGCGGAGGACAAGAAGCGTCGCGAGTCGGCAGAGGTGCGCAACCAGGCCGAGACGCTCTCGTACTCGATCGAGAAGCTCATCAAGGACAACGAGGACAAGCTGCCGGCCGAGGTCAAGGACTCCGTCCAGGCCGACGTCGACGCGCTGAAGTCCGCGCTGGCCGGTGAAGACGAGGATGCCGTGAAGACGGCCTTCGACAAGCTGAACGCGTCGCAGTCGCAGCTCGGCGAGGCCATCTACGCCGCGTCGCAGGCCGAGGGCCAGAGCGCCGACCCGTCGGCGACCGACCCCGGTGCCGGCGAGGTGCCGAACCCCGAAGAAGACGTCATCGACGCCGAGGTCGTCGACGACGAGGACGAGAAGAAGTAAGAAAGCGGATCATGACCAAGGACTTCGAGAACGAGGTCCCCGGTGACGAGGGGTCGGATGCCACGGCATCCGGCCCCGACTCGCAGGAGGACTCCCTGACGGTCGACGACATCCTGGGCGCCGAGCAGACCGACGACGCTGCCATCGCCGAGGCATCCGATGAGGACAAGGATCTGCTGCTGGACCTCAAGCGGGTGCAGGCGGAGTACGCCAACTACCGCCGGCGCACCGAGGAGCAGCGCGAGGTGGAGATCGCCCGCGCCACGGGGTCGGTCGCGAAGGGGCTGCTGCCCGTGCTCGACGACCTCGACCGCGCCGAGAAGCACGGCGATCTCGCCGATGGGTCGCCCCTCGCGGCTATCGCCGAGAAGCTCCGCGCCGTCGTGTCGCGGCTCGGTGTCGAGACCTACGGCACCGCCGGTGAGGCGTTCGACCCGCAGCAGCACGAGGCGATCTTCCACGCGCCCAACCCGGGTGGCGTGGCTGACGGCACGATCCTCGACGTCGTCGAGGTCGGCTACCGCCTCGGCGACATCGAGTTGCGACCGGCGAAGGTCGTCGTGGCCGGCTCGGCCGAGTAAGGGGAGCGATGGCCAGTCAGGACTGGTTCGACAAGGACTTCTACAAGGTGCTGGGGGTGTCCAAGGACATCTCCGACGCCGATCTGAAGAAGGCGTATCGCAAGCTGGCGCGCAAGTACCACCCCGATTCCAACCAGGGTGATGCGGCCGCCGAGGCGAAGTTCAAGGAGATCAGCGAGGCGTACTCGGTGCTCTCCGACAAGGATCAGCGCGAGGAGTACGACCAGATCCGGGCGATGGGGTCGGGCAGCGCCCGCTTCCAGGCGCCCGGTTCGGGCGGCGCGGGCGGGTTCGAAGACGTCTTCAGTCGGTTCGGCCAGTCGCGCGGCGGGTCGTACCAGCAGGCCGACTTCGACGACCTGTTCTCGATGTTCGGGCAGCAGGGCGGCGGGTTCGGCTCGGGCCGGTTCGGCCAGTCGACCGGCGGGTTCCGCGGCTACGGCGGTCCGCAGCGCGGCGCGGATGTCACCGCGCGCACGACGCTGGACTTCCAGACCGCGGTCAAGGGCGAGACGATCAGCCTCGCCGGCGAAGACGGCAAGCCGTTCAAGGTGAAGATCCCGGCGGGCGTGTCGGACGGGCAGAAGATCCGTCTGCGCGGCCGTGGGCGGCCCTCTCCCGACGGCGGCGAGCCCGGCGACATCGTCGTGCAGGTGACGGTGCGGCCGCACCCCGTGTTCACCCGAGATGGGCTGAACCTGCGGGTGACGGTGCCGGTCACCTTCACCGAGGCAGCGCTCGGCGCCACCATCGAGGTGCCGACGCTCGGCGGTGACCCGGTCAAGCTGCGGGTCGCTCCGGGCACACCCTCGGGGCGCGTGCTCCGGGTGAAGGGGCGCGGCGTGCAGTCGTCGAAGGGCACCGGCGACCTGCTCGCCGAGGTGCAGGTCGCCGTGCCGGCACACCTGGATGACAAGGCGAAGGAAGCTCTCGAGCGCTTCCACGAAGTGGAGCCGAAGGAGAACCCGCGCGCCGAGCTCATGGCGAAGGCCCGGGAGTAGCCGTGGCGACCGACGTGACCCCCGACGAGGAGGAGCCGATCTTCGCGATCGCCGTGGCCGCCGAGCTCGCGGGCATGCACCCGCAGACGCTGCGGCAGTACGACCGACTCGGCCTCGTCACGCCGGGGCGCACGCAGGGCGGCTCGCGCCGCTACTCGCTGCGCCACGTGAAGCAGCTGCGCGAGGTGGCGGCGCTCTCGGCCGAGGGCATGAGCCTGCCCGCCATCTCGCGACTCGTCGAGCTCGAGAACACCGTGCGCTCGCTCCGGCGTCAGGTCTCCGAGCTCGAGGGACGGCTGCGGCGCGAGGTCGACCTCCGTTCGCGGGTGTTCGCGGCGGGGCCGACCGGCTCGGTCGTCCCGCTCCGCCACGGCACGCGCGTGCGCGGGGCGACCGAGGTCGTCGTGTGGCGCCCGGACGGCGCGGAAGAACAGGTCGGATGACCCTCGCCGCCGCCACGACGCCCCGGATCGTGGTGCTCGGCAGCGCCAACGTCGACCTCGTCGTGCGGCAGCCGCGCCGCGCGGAGCCCGGCGAGACGGTGTTCGGCACGTCGTTCCAGACCGGCCCCGGCGGCAAAGGGCTCAACCAGGCGGTCGCGGCGGCCCGTGCCGGCGGCGGCGTCGCGTTTATCTGCGCGGTCGGCGACGACGCGTTCGGCGCGCAGCTGCGCGCGACGCTCGAGGCGGAGCGCATCGACACGCGCGCCCTGCGCACGACCGCCGCACCCACCGGCATCGCCCAGATCACCGTGACCGACGACGGCGAGAACTCCATCACGGTGGTCGCCGGCGCGAACGGGCTCGCCGACCTGCGCGACGACGAACGAACCCTCATCGCCGAGGCATCCCATCTGGTCGTGCAGCTCGAACGCCCCGAGCCGCTCCTCATCGAGGCGCTGCGGCACGCCCGCGCGCACGGCGTGACGACCGTGCTCACGCCGGCGCCGGCCCGCGCGCCGCTGACCGAGCTGATCGGCCTCGCCGACGTGCTCGTGCCGAACGCCGGCGAAGCCGCGCTGCTCGCCGGCGTCCCGGATGTCGAGGCGGCGGCGGTCTCGCTGAGCCGCGCCGCGCACACCGTGGTCGTCACCCGCGGAGCCGACGGCGCCGTCGTCGCCCAGGAGGGCGAGATCGTCAGCCGCGTTCCGGCCCGGCGGGCGACCCCGATCGACACGACGGGCGCCGGCGACACATTCACCGGCGTGCTCGTCGCGGGGCTCTCGCAGGGCGCACCGCTCGGCGAGGCGCTCGCCGCCGCGGCGGCCGCCGCGTCGATCACCGTCACCCGACCGGGGGCCGCCGACTCGATGCCCACCCGCGCCGAGATCGACGCCGCCCTGGCCTGACCCGCGCCCTGTCGTCGCGCACGCCGGGCCGCTGCTTTGTGTGCATGGAGACCCTGCCCGCGCACCGTGACCGCAGCGCTCTGAGCGTGGATGCCTCGAGCCAGCGCTCCCTCGAATCGCTCGCCCTCGGCGCCGGCACGGTGGCGTCCATCGCGAGCGCGTTCGTCGCCCTCCTCGTCTTCCAGCTGCGGAGCGTCCCGATCTCGGGGCCGGGATCGCTCGGCCAGTACGCCGCGATCGCCGGCGCGGTCGTCGCCTTCGTGGCGTTCGTCGCCGGCCACTACGTCGTGCGCACGCCCGGCCGGCCGATGACGGCGCTCGACATCCTCGACGTGCTGCTCGCCACGATGCTCGCGGTGTTCCTCGTCGAGGGTGTCGTCGCGAGCATGCTGACCGCGAGCGACCCGCACTGGTGGAAGATGAACCTCTCCGCCCTGGGCATGACCGACGACATCTCCGCCCTGGCGTTCAACCTCACCCTCATCGTCGCGGGCTTCATCGTCACCACGCTGGCGCGCTACGCCACGGCATCCATCCCCCGCACCACTCCGCACGGCGTCTCGCGGGCGCGCACGTGCCTGATCATCGTCGGCGTCTTCCTCGCGCTCGTCGGCGTCTTCCCGGTCGACCCGTTCTTCGTGCTGCACACGAGCGTCGCGTCGGGCATGGTCGTCGCCTACGGCGTCCTCGTGATCCGTCTGCACGCCTGGATCCCCGGGATGCCGAAGGCGTTCATCGCGCTCGGCAGGCTGTTCCTGGCGATCGTGCTGGTGCTTGCGGTGCTCTTCGCGGTCGGGTTCTACACGCTCACCGCGGTCGAGCTCGTCGCGGGCATCCTCGCGCTGACGCCCGCGGGGGTTGACGTGCTCGCCGACGCCGAGGTGCGGGTCGACCGCGTGCGGGCCCGGATGCTGTCGGGCCTGTCGGGTGACGAGCAGGATGCCTTGGCGGCGGGCCTCGCCGCCTGCGCCACTGCGCTGTCGGACTGATCGATCGGCTCTCGCTTCACGGGGCGGCGGCGCGTCGGGAGTGGGGCGGAGTCGCAGATCAGGGGTCACTTCTATGGACCCGGGTGACGGGTCGCGCGGTCCGGAGCAGGGGCCATTCCAATGTCCGACCCCCTTCATACACTCGAAGATATGGACGAGTACTCGGGATCGATGGGCAGCGACGCAGACGTCGCCGCTTTGGCGTCGATCGTGGGTGAGGTCGAGGCGGCGGTGGTGTTGCTGACGGCGGCGCAGGTCGCCGAGGTGCGGGCGCTCGCGGCGGCGGGGCAACTCGCGGCACGGCAGGCGGCGGGGTCGCCGGCGGCTATGCGGGCGCACGATATGGCGTTGCGGTCGGTCGCGGCGGAGCTCGGCGGGGTGTTGCGGGTGACGGATCGGACCGTGCAGTCCCGGATCGATGAAGCTCGGGATCTGGTCGAGCATTACGCAGCGACTTTGGCGGCGTGGGAGTCGGGGCGGATCACGCGCGGCCATGTCCGGGTGATCACGGATGCCGGGTCGGTGCTGGTCGACGCGTCGCCCGAGCGGCGGGCGGAGTTCGAGGCTGCCGCTATTGTCCGGTGTGAGCGGGATACGCCGAATCGGGTGCGTTCGGAGGTGGAGATCCTCGCGGAACGGTTCGCGGAGCGGTCGTTCACCGACCGGCATCGGGATGCGGCGGCGGAGCGGCGGGTGCGGGTCGTGCCCGGGGTGGCGGGGATGTCGGATCTGATCGCAACGCTGCCGACGGTGATCGCCGATGGGATCCTCGACCGGCTCACCCAGCAGGCGCAGATCATCGTCGATGCGCGCGAGCCCGGGAACGCGGGTAGCGCGTTCGGCGCACGTGGCGCGGGTGACGCGTCTGATGCGAGCGGCGCGAGTAGTGCGGGTGGCGCGAGCGGTGCGTTCGGCGAGAGCCGTATGGGCGATGCCGAGCCTGATCGGCGTCGGATCGATCAGGTCCGCGCCGACGTGTTCTCCGATCTGCTGCTTGCCGGGGCGCCCGCACTCGATCCCACCGCGTCGGGTGACGGGGAGGGGGCGCTGGGTGCGATTCGCGCGCAGGTGCAGGTCATCGTCCCCGCTCTCACTCTTCTCGGTGTCGATGATGGTCCGGCGGATCTGGTCGGTCGTTCCCCGATCGATGCGGAGACGGCGCGTTGCCTCGCGGGGGACACGCATTCGTGGGCTCGGGTGCTCACCGACCCGGTAGAGGGGACGGTGCTCGCGGTGGACCGGTATCGGACGCCGTGGCCGCAACGCCGGTTCCTCCGGGCGCGGGATCAGCATTGCCGGTTCCCCGGATGCCGGCGTGCGGCGATCCGGTGCGAGATCGACCACACCATCGACGCCGCCAAGGGCGGACCCACCGCGCTGTGGAACCTCGCTCACTTGTGTCAGCGGCATCATTCGATGAAGCAGTTCACCCGCTGGAAGGTGAGACAACTCCCCGGCGGGGTCCTCGAATGGACTTCACCCACCGGACGGATCTACCGCGAAGACGCCCCCGCACCACCCGTGGCATTCGCCCCCGTCATCGTGCCCGACAGTGGGCCGCCACCCTTCTGACGCGTCACTTCGGCCGGCGCCCCCGCGCGTCGGAACCGACGTAGGGATCAGGCGTCGGAGCCCGGCCGGCGCCCCGGCTCAGGCCGGGTCGAGGCGCAGCACGTCGCCGCCGCCGGCGAGCGGAACATCGTCGACGAGGCGGAGCGACCGCGCGAGGTCATCGAGCGCGGCGTCGGCCGTGCCGAAGCTCTCACGATCACCGCCGATCGCCGTCAGGGTGACGAACGCCGTGCCGGTGTCCCACGTATAGGTGACCGTGGGCGGCGGAGGCGGGGCATCCGCGCGAGTGCGCTGCGGGAACGGCACGGCGAGCTTCTCGCCGGCGCCGAGATACGCGGAGCGGAAGTCTTCGGTGTCGTCGTACTCCATCGGCATCATCGCGCGGGCCGTGCGCAGCTGCGGTGTCGCCTGCTGCACCTGCGCGAGCGCGACGACCCGCTCCGGGTCGCCCTTCCACACCCACACGAGCACGCGGCCGTCGGCTTTGCGCAGCAGGGCGGGCGCCGCCTGGCTCATCGCCCACGCGGCGAAGCCGCCGCCCGGCCGCGCCGCCGCGCCCATCGCGGCACTCGCCTGCGTCAGCAGCATCCCGATCGCGCGCTTGCGATGACGTCGGCCGCGCAGCCCGAACGAGCCGGTGACGGGCACCCAGATCGCGGGATCGGCGTCGGCCTGCAGTCGCATCATCACTCCAGGGTAGGCGGCGCCACCGTGCGGTGCGCCGAGCCGAGGTGAACGAGGGGGCTGGAGAGAAACTGAGCGGAGTCTGACATCGAAGGTGGTGTTCGCCTCGACAGAAATGAACACACATGATCTCGTTGTCCGCGGCGTAGCGCTCAGCAGCCCTGCGGAGGCTCTCGGGTAGACTCGCTGAGGGCTCCGCGGTGCTTCGCAGCCCGCCGCCGCCGCACAGATTGGCCCCGCACTCCGTGACCGAATCCGCGACACCCCCCGCAGACCCCGCGGGGGAGTCCGTGCCCGCACGTCCGCTGACGGTCGTGATCGCCGCCGACACCTTCGCGCCCGACGTCAACGGCGCCGCCCGCTTCGCGGAGCGCCTCGCCGCGGGCCTCGCCGGCCGCGGCCACGACGTGCACATCGTCACCCCGAGCGTCGGGCACCGCAACCACGGCGTGTTCACCGAGCACATCGAGGGCCAGGACCTCACCGTGCACCGGCTGCCCGGCGTGCGCTGGCCCCCGCACGACTGGCTGCGCTTCGTGTGGCCCTGGCGCAGCAAGCACTACGCGCGCAAGGTGCTCGACGCCGTCCAGCCCGACGTCGTGCACAGTCAGTCGCACATCGTGATCGGGCGCGGTCTCACCCGCATCGCGCATCAACGAGGCATCCCCGTGGTCGCCACCAACCACGTGATGGCCGAGAACATCATCGACTTCACGACCCTGCCGCCCGTGCTCGACAAGATCGTCGTCAAGCTCGCGTGGGACGACGCCAAGCGCACCTTCGACATGTCGCGCGCCGTGACGACGCCCACCCGCAAGGCGGCCGAGTTCCTCGAGCAGACGATCGACATCGAGGGCGTCATCCCGATCAGCTGCGGCATCGACAAGCGCAACTACACGCCCGACCTCACCCCGCGCGAGCACCACCGAGTGCTGTTCGTCGGCCGGCTCACCACCGAGAAGCACGTCGAGGTCACCCTCGGCGCCGTCGCGAAGCTCGCCCCCGAACTCCCGAACATCACGTTCGACATCGTCGGAGGCGGCGACCAGCGCCGCAACCTCGAGCAGACCGCGCAGCGCCTCGGCGTCCAAGACCGGGTCACCTTCCACGGTCGGGTGGAAGAGGCGGAGCTGCGGGCCTCGTATGGCCGGGCGGATGTCTTCGCCATCGCCTCGATCGCCGAGCTGCAGTCGATCGCGACGATGGAGGCGATGGCCTCGGGCCTTCCCGTGGTCGCGGCGAACGCCGTGGCGCTGCCGCACCTCGTGCACGACGGCGAGAACGGCTACCTTTTCGAGCCGGGGAACGTCGACGACCTCGCCGACAAGCTTCGCCGCGTGCTGACGGCGAGCCCCGAGGAGTACCTGCGCATGCAGCAGGCATCCCTCGACGGCGTCGAGATCCATGACATCGAGAACACGCTCGACACGTTCGAGAAGCTCTACCGCGGCGAACCGCTCGGAGCCTGACACCGTGCGGCTGCTGTTCGACGCGCGATACATCCGCACCGACTTCCACGACGGCATCAGCCGCTACTCGGCCGAGCTCGCCCGCGCCGTGTTCGCCGCCGCGCCCGCACGGGGGGTCGACGTCGTCTTCCTCATCCACGACGAGGCGCAGCGCGCGCTCCTGCCCGCGGGGGCGCGCACCCTGCTCGTGCACGCGCCCACCTCGGCGCTCGAACCGTTCGCCGCGCTGCGGCTGAACCGCTACCGCCCCGACGCGGTGTTCTCGCCCATGCAGACGATCGGCTCGCTCGGCCGTCGCTTCGGGCTCATCCTGACCCTGCACGACACGATCTACTACCGGCACCGCACGCCCCCGCGCGACCTGCCCTGGTACGTGCGCGTCGGCTGGCGCCTGTTCCACCTCTCCTACGTGCCACAGCGCCTGACCCTCAACGCCGCCGACGTCGTCGCCACCGTGAGCGAGACGAGCGCCGCCGAGTTCGCCCGCGTGAACCTCACGAAGCGCCCCGTCGTGGTCGTGCCCAACGCGCCGCAGCGGCTCGCCGAGCTCCTCCCCGAGGGGGCCGAGGTCGTGCCGGGCGCGCAGAACCTCGTCTACATGGGCTCGTTCATGCCCTACAAGAACGTCGAGACGCTCCTCGGCGCCGCGGCCCTCCTGCCGGGGCGCACGCTGCACCTGCTGTCGCGCATCTCACCCGCCCGCCGCGCCGAGCTCGAGGCGCTGATCGACCCCGCCGGCGCGCGCGTCGTCTTCCACGGCGGGGTGACGGATGCCGAGTACGCGGCCCTCCTCGCCGACCACGGCGTCCTGGTCTCCGCCTCGCTCGACGAGGGCTACGGCCTGCCCGTCGCCGAAGCGCTCGAACTCGGCGTCCCCGCCGTCGTCACCGACATGCCGATCTTCCGCGAGGTTGCCGGCGACGGTGCGCTGTACGCACCCGGGATGGATGCCGAGGCGTTCGCCCGAGGCATCCGCGCCCTCGACGACCCCGCTCGCCGCGCCGAGGTGATCGCCGCGGGCACTGCCCACATCGCGCGCTTCGACTGGGGCCGGTCGGCGGACGTGCTGCTCGACGCGCTCGCCGGGATCTGAGCGGTCCGGCGGTCGCGGTCTCCCACACGCGCGCTTTCTCGAAGCAGGCGCGCGGCGCCCGGCGCCCGGGGAGTCCGCGTCAGAGGTACGAGGTGAGGGCGTAGAGGAGCCCGGTGAGCGCGCTCGCGATGAGGGCGACTCCGACGCCGATGCCGATGCCCGCCGGCAGCGGGGCGTCGCGGCGCGAGAGCAGGCCGCAGACGAGTGCGGCGACGCCGAGCACCAGCCCCACGATCCCGAGGGCGGCGCTGATCATCGTGTAGACGGCGTAGCCGCCGCTGGCGACCACGGTGCGCAGCACGAAGGGCTGGAAGAGGTTGCCGACGAGCGGGAGCGCCCCGAGGATCACCGCGGTGAGGGCAAGCCCGCGTCGCGAGCCGTTCGCTGCGGATGCCTGCGGCGCGGGCGACCAGCCCGCCGGTGCGGACGGATTCGGCGCGTACGGATTCGGCGCGTACTGCGGCGGGGTGTAGTAGGCCGGTGGTGCGGCGGCGGCCGTAGGCGGAGTGTCGGGCGTCGAAGCGGCGGACGGGTCGGGCGTCGACATGGCGGCCTCCTCTGGCACGGGCCTCCACTCTCGGTGTCACCACCGACCGAGCGAGGGGTGTCAGGGCAGGCGCGTGCGATCGGTCGGGGTGCGACGGTAGCCGTCGACGTGCACGGTGCGGAAGGTGGCGGCGATCGCGATCGCCGAGATCAGCGTGAGGAGAGTGAGAAGGATCATGGCAGGAACGCTACGCACGTATCCAAACCGCCACTAGTGGCAGAAAAGCCGCCCCTAGTAATATTCCTGCCATGAAGACTGTCGCGTGCGTCGTCCTGCCCGGGTTCGCTCCGTTCGAGTTCGGCGTCGCCTGCGAGGCGTTCGGACTCGACCGCTCCGACGACGGCATCCCGAACTTCGACTTCCGCGTCGTGACACCCACACCGGGCGTCGTGCCTTCGAAGATCGGCTTCTCGATCAACGTCGACGCCGATCTCTCCTTCGCCTACGAGGCCGACCTCGTCGTGATCTCGCCGATCCCGCACGAGTACTGGGACGACGTGGACGAGCGCGTGCGCGACCTCGTCCGGCACGCCGTCGCGCGGGATGCCTGGGTGCTGAGCGTCTGCAGCGGGTCGTTCGTCCTCGCGGCGGCGGGCGTTCTCGACGGTCGCCGCGCCACGACGCACTGGATGTACGCCGAGAAGATGGCAAGCCTCTACCCCGAGATCGACGTCGACCCGAACGTGCTGTACGTGCAGGACGGCCGCATCATCACGAGTGCGGGCACGGCCGCCGGTCTCGACGCGTGCCTGCATCTGCTGCGGCTCGAGCTGGGCGCCGAGATGACCAACGCGATCGCCCGGCGCATGGTGGTGCCGCCGCAGCGCGACGGCGGCCAGGCGCAGTTCATCGCCAAGCCGCTGCCCGAGTCCACCTCGATGTCGCTCACGCCGGTGACCGAGTGGATGCTGGAGAACCTCACCCTCGATCTGTCGGTCGACCAGCTCGCCGCTCGTGCCCACATGTCCCCGCGGACGTTCGCCCGCCGGTTCAAGGCCGATTACGGCACGACGCCGGCCGCGTGGCTGGGCCGCCAGCGCATCATCCACGCGCAGCGCCTGCTCGAGCAGACCGATCTGGGTCTCGACGCCGTCGCCTTCGAGAGCGGCTTCGGCTCGGCGGCGGTGCTGCGCCAGAACTTCACCCGGATGCTGGGGCTGAGCCCCACCGCCTACCGGGCACGCTTCACCTGCACGGCTGCGGCACCGGCGGAGCTGGAGGCGATCGCGTCCTGAGGGGGAGGCGTCAGGCCGGGCGGATCGTGCGCGCCAGCTCGTCGACGACCGGGTCGAGAGCCTCTGCGAGGGGCAGATCGGAGCTGGCCGTCAGGACGACGATGTCGCGCTCAGCGGTGCGCCACACCCAGTTGGTGGCCCGGACTATCCTGTCGGCCTCGGTGCGCACCCACCGGGTGGACTTCACGCCCGCACCGAGATGCTCCGAGTCGAACGGCACGACCTCGGCCTCGCGCACAGCGGGTTCCTGGTTCTCGTGTGTCAGATCGATCAGTGCGACGTCGTCGCGACGCGGCATGTCGTAGACGTCGACGATCGCGTGCGGTGCGGTGATGTTCGGCAGATGCACGAAGGACGGTCGCGAGCTGGTTCGCGAGGTTTCGGAGGTTCTCCGTATTGACGACGAGATCGGCCACGTCGTCACTCTAGGTGAGCCCCGGGACGGTCGCGATGGGGAGGACTGCCCATCGCCGCGAGGCTTGCCGCCGGTGCCACACTCTGATAAAGTTGAGTCCAGATGGCTCAAGTTTGAGCCTCGCAGATTTCTCGCCAGTTTCAAGGAGACACGATGAACGCACAACCCCAGCCCGGGCAAGAGGAGCAGCAGAGCGCCCTCGAGCAGTTCGGCATCAATCTCACCGAGCGGGCCCGGCAGGGAAAGCTCGACCCGGTCATCGGTCGCGACAGCGAGATCCGCCGCGTCAGCCAGGTGCTCACCCGCCGCACGAAGAACAATCCCGTGCTCATCGGCGAGCCCGGTGTCGGCAAGACGGCGGTCGTCGAGGGCCTCGCCCAGCGCATCGTCGCGGGCGATGTCGCCGAGTCGCTCAAGGACAAGGAGCTCGTCTCGCTCGACATCTCCGCCCTGGTCGCGGGCGCAATGTACCGCGGCCAGTTCGAAGAGCGCCTGAAGAGCGTGCTCAAGGAGATCACCGAGTCCGACGGGCGGATCATCACCTTCATCGACGAGCTGCACGTGCTCATGGGCGCCGGCGGCGGCGAGGGGTCGGTCGCGGCATCCAACATGCTGAAGCCGATGCTCGCGCGCGGCGAGCTGCGCCTCATCGGCGCGACGACCCTCGACGAGTACCGCGAGTTCATCGAGAAGGATGCCGCGCTCGAGCGTCGGTTCCAGCCGGTATACGTCGGCGAGCCGTCGGTCGAAGACACGGTCGCGATCCTGCGCGGTCTCAAGGAGCGCTACGAGGCGCACCACAAGGTCGCGATCGCCGACGGAGCGCTGGTGGCCGCGGCATCCCTGTCGAACCGCTACATCCCGAGCCGGCAGCTGCCCGACAAGGCCATCGACCTCATCGACGAGGCCGCGTCGCGCCTGCGCATGGAGATCGACTCGGCCCCGCTCGAGATCGATGAGCTGCGCCGCCACGTAGACCGGCTGAAGCTCGAAGAGCTCGCCCTCAAGAAGGAGAAGGACCCGGCGTCCAAGGAGCGGCTCGCGACCCTGCGCGAGACGCTCAAGACCGAGCAGGCGCGCCTCGACGAGCTACAGGCGCGCTGGGAGCGCGAGCGGTCGTCGCTCAACGCCGTCGGCGAGCTGAAGACCCGTCTCGACCAGGCCCGCATCGAGGCCGAACGCGCCCAGCGCGAGGGCAACCTCGAGAAGGCGTCGCGCCTGTACTACGCCGAGATCCCCGCCCTCGAGCGCCAGGTCGCCCAGGCCGAGCACGCCGAGGCGGCGGACGGAGAGCGGATGGTCAACGATCAGGTCACCGATGAGGACATCGCCTCGGTGATCGCCGCGTGGACGGGCATCCCGGTCGGCAAGCTCCTGCAGGGCGAGAGCGAGAAGCTCGTGCACCTCGAGAGCGAGCTCGGCAAGCGGCTGATCGGGCAGAAGGATGCCGTGAAGGCGGTCTCCGACGCGGTCCGCCGCTCGCGGGCCGGCATCAGCGACCCGAACCGGCCGCTCGGCTCGTTCCTCTTCCTCGGCCCGACCGGCGTCGGCAAGACCGAGCTGGCGAAGGCGCTCGCCGAGTTCCTCTTCGACGACGAGCGCGCCATGGTCCGGATCGACATGTCGGAGTACGGCGAGAAGCACTCCGTCGCGCGCCTCGTCGGCGCCCCTCCCGGATACATCGGCTACGAGCAGGGCGGGCAGCTCACCGAGGCCGTGCGCCGGCGCCCCTACTCGGTGGTGCTCCTCGACGAGGTCGAGAAGGCCCACCCCGAGGTCTTCGACATCCTGCTGCAGGTGCTCGACGACGGGCGCCTCACCGACGGCCAGGGCCGCACCGTCGACTTCACCAATACGATCCTGATCCTGACGTCGAACCTCGGCTCGCCGATCCTCATCGACCCGACGCTCACGGTCGAGGAGAAGCGCGAACAGGTGATGGCGCTCGTGCGCACGGCGTTCCGCCCCGAGTTCCTCAACCGGCTCGACGACATCGTCATGTTCACCGCGCTCTCCGAGGACGACCTCGCGCAGATCGTCGAACTGTCGGTCGACGCCCTCCAGCGCCGTCTCAAGGACCGCCGGCTCACGCTCTCCGTCACCCCCGACGCCCGCGCGTGGCTCGCCGAACGCGGCTACGACCCGATCTTCGGGGCCCGGCCGCTGCGCCGCCTCATCCAGTCGGAGATCCAGGACCGCCTCGCCATGGCGCTCCTGTCCGGCGGCGTGCGCGACGGCGACATCGTGCGGGTCGACGTGGGCGCCGACGGCTCGGGCCTCGTGCTGACCTCGGCCGGTGCCGCGCCGGAGGAGCGGACGGATGCCTCGGCATCCGACCCCGCCGACGACGTCATCGAGGCGGAGCAGCTCGACGACTGATCGTCCACGGTCGCACCGAAAGCGCCGCCGCGCCACGTGCCCGGCGGCGCTTTCGGTGGGCACGGCGGCGCTTTCGCTGTGCCAGGACGGGCTAGGGTGGCGCCCATGACCGCCACCGCCGCGCTGTGGCGGGCGAGTCACCCTGGGCCGACGCTCGTGGTGTCGGCGCTCGCCCTGATCCTCGGGCTGTCGGTGGGGTTGGATGCCCCGCGCCTCGCTCTCCTGGTCGGCGCCGTCTTCGCCGGTCAGCTCTCCGTCGGCTGGTCGAACGACGCGATCGACGCGCGCCGCGACCTCGCCGTCGGCCGCGCCGACAAACCCGTGGCGCGCGGGGAGATCACGGCGCGCGCCGTGGCCCTCGCTGCCGGAGTCGCGCTCGTCGTGGCACTCGCGCTGTCGGCGCTGCTCGGGGCCGGGTTCCTCCTCGCGCACACCGTCGCCCTCGCTTCGGCGTGGGCGTACAACGCGTGGCTCAAGCGCACCGCGGCATCCGTGCTGCCGTTCGTGGTGAGCTTCGGGCTGTTCCCCTCGCTCGCGACGCTCGCCGAGCCGGTGTCGACTCTGGCGGCGGGCTGGGCAGGTATCGCGGGATCAGCGCTCGGGGTCGCCGTGCACTTCTCGAACGTGCTGCCCGACCTCGACGACGACGCGGCGACGGGGGTGCGCGGGCTGCCGCACCGGATCGGCGCCCGCGGCAGCTCCCTGATCGCCTTCGGGGCGCTGCTCGTCGGTGCGCTTGCGGTGCTCCTCGGGCCGGTGCTCGACGGGGCGGCGCTGCAGCCCGTCGCGGTGATCGGCACGATCGCGGTCGTCGTGATCGGGGCGTTCGGGTTGCGGGGAGTGGTCGGGGGCGGGCGTTCCGGCGGAGACGGGCCGGAGGAGGCGGCGGCGGGGGGCAGCGGTCGCGGCGCGGGGCGCGGGGTGTTCCGTCTCGTCATGCTCGCCGCGTTCGTGCTCGCCCTGCAGCTGGCCGCGACCGGGCTGCGGATCTGACCGCGCGCGCCGCGGGGTCGCCGGGTGGACTCAGCGCCGGAAGCGACGCGCGGCGGAATCGAAGCCCATCGCGTACGCGTGCGCCATCAGCCGCGCGGTCGGACCGGCCAGCGCGAGCCGCACGCCGAGGGCGGTCGCCGCGCCGTGCGGACGCCCGAGGGTCGTGTTCGCGGCGGCGAGGCGCCCGGAGAGGTCGGCGGCGCGGAGGCGCGCCCGCTCCCACGCGGCCAGCTCGGGCGGGGCGTCGCCGTTCCGGATCCACCGTGCGAGGAGTGGCGCGAGCGTGACGGCGTCGATGAGCCCGAGGTTCATCCCCTGCCCGCCGATCGGGCTCACCTCGTGCGCCGCATCGCCGATCGCGAGCACGCGCCCGACGCGCAGCGCCGTCAGCCGAGACCGTGCGACGCCGAACGTGGTTGCGTGCGAGACAGTGGATGCCTCGGCATCCGATCCGGTCCGCTCCGCCAACGCGGTGCGCAGCCGCGCCGTCGCCGCGTCCGCCTCGGCCGAGTCGCCCGCCCGCTCGAGCGCCCGGTCGCCCTTCGCCGCGCCGACCCACGCGACGTACCGGCGCCGCCCGCCGGGCAGCGGGAACGACTCGAGCACCCCGCGCGGATCGAGATGCACGACCGCGCGGTTGCCGTCGCCGCTCACGTCGGCGGTGTCGGTCATGAGGTAGCGATCCGGATAGGGCGTCCGCCGCACGCGGGTCTCGCCGCCGAGGGCGGGCAGCAACGCGCGCGAGCGCAGCCCGCCCGCGACGACGACGATGCGGGCGGCGAGCGACTCCCCGGCATCCAGCGTCACCTCGACCGCACCCGCTGCTCCGCCGCGCGATCGCACGGACGTCACGGCCGCGCCGCGCCGCGGCGGCGGTGCGCCCCACGCGGCGGCGGCTCCGGCGAGGGCGGCCTCGGTCGCCGACTGGGGGAGCGTCGCGACGAACGGATGCCGGGCGTGCAGCCGGTCGAACCGCACCTCGCCGAGGGTGCGGCCACGGCGACGTGCCTCGCCGACCCGCACCCGCAGCGCGTCGGCGAGGAGGCGATCGGTCGCCCCCGAGGCCTCCATCGCCGCGAGGGCCGTCGCGTGGATCCCGACGGCGCGTGACCCTCCGCCCGCCTCGGCGCGCTGCTCGATCACCGTCGCGGCGACGCCGAGCCGGGCGAGCTCGGCGGCCAGCAGCGTGCCCACGGGGCCCGCCCCGACGATCGCGACGTCGATCACGGCGCTGGTCACGATGCTCCCCGCGGCTCTGCGCTCGACGTCAGCAGCAGCCGGAACGGCGCGGGGCGCTCGACCCGCCAGCCCGCGTACGCCGGATCGGCGGCGAGGTGCCGCGTCAGCTCGCTCGGAGTCCAGCTGCGGCGGATCGATCGCAGCCCGTCGGTGCGGAGGAAGCTCCCCGGCGCGAGCGGCGTGATCGCAGCCGCGTAGGCCGCGAAAGCGGTGCGCGAGCGCGCGATGTCGGAGTGCAGCACAAGCCCGCGAGAGAGGGCCCGAGAGTCGCCGAGCACCGTGCGCAGCCCGTCGTCGCCCAGGTGGTGCAGCACGTGGTTCGAGATCACGACGTCGAACCGCCGGCCCTCGCCGATGAGCTCGGAGCTGTACGCCTGCCGGTACTCCGCCTCGCCGGTGCTCGCGGCCCGGGCCACCTCGAGCGCACGCTCGTCGGGGTCGATGCCGACGGCGACGACCTCGACGCCGTCGGCGCGGGCGAGGCGAGCGAGGCGGCGCAGCACGTCGCCCCCACCGCATCCGATGTCGAGCACGCTGAGCGAACCGTCGGCGCGGGCCGCCGTGCGCGTGAGCGGTCGGACATGCCGTCGGTACACGCTGCCCCAGCCCGAGATCAGCCGGTTCACGATCGCGAACCGCTCCAGCGTGCGCCGGAGGAGCGCCGGGTCGCAGGCGGGATCGTCCATCAGCTCGCGCAGGTGGGCGTCGCGCCGCGACAGCGAGCGGGCGGGGGCGTCGGTTGATCGGGGCTCCGTCATCGCCGTGCGTTCCGTCGCGCCGGTCAGCGGCGCGCGCTCAGCGCGGGCGCGGGTTCGGGCGTGGTGGTCCGGGTGGGCGCCGCCTCGGGGGTCGATGCGGGCGTCTCGGCCGGCGCGGGAGTCGCAGTCGGCGCGGCGGCGGACGCGGGCGCGGATGCGCGGGTGGATGCCTCCGTCGCGGCCGCGTCCGTGGCATCCGCGTCTGTCCGCCGGGCGCCGGTGTGCACCGACATCCGCGCCGACTCGACGGTGAGGCCGGGCGCGAACGCGACCGCGATGAGCGGGGCGCCGTCGGGCGTCGCCGGGTCGTCGAGCAGCCGCCGCAGGATGAACAGGATCGTCGCCGACGACATGTTGCCGTGGTCGCGGAGCACGCCGCGCGCGTGCGCCAGCGCGTCCGGCGCGAGCCCCAGCGCATCCTCGACCCGGTCGAGGATGCTGCGTCCGCCCGGGTGCACCGCCCAGAGAGTGTCCGGGGCGGGTACGTCCGGCGCCCCGGCGTCGCCCTCCGCTCGCGCGCCGTCGACCCCGGCGTCGATCCCGGCCGCAAGCACCGGGGCCAGGGCGGCGCGCACCTCGCGGCCGACGATGCGGGGCACCTCCGCGGTGAGGGTCATCTCGAACCCGTGGTCGCCGATCGTCCAGCCCATCGCCGTCTCGCCGTCGTCGGTGATGGCGGTGGCGAACGTGCCGAGCTCGATCCGCCGCCGCGGCGAGGCACCTGCCGCCGAGCCGGCCGCGGTGACGACGGCCGCCGCGGCGCCGTCGGCGAAGACCGCCGACGAGACGATCTGGTCGGGATCGCTCGACGCGCGCAGATGGATCGTGCACAGCTCCGCGCAGGCGACGAGCACGATCGCCGACGGGTCGGCGGCACAGATGCGCGCGGCCGAACGCAGCGCCGGGAGCGCCGCCGCACACCCGAGAAAGCCGAGGTGCTCCCGCGACACGGTGGTGCGGAGCCCCAGGTCGCGCACGAGCCGGAAGTCGGGCCCCGGGGCGAAGAACCCCGTGCACGAGGCGGTCACGACATGGGTGACGTCCGAGGCATCCACCCCGGCTCGCGCGAGCGCGTCACGTGCCGCCGCGGCGAACAGCCCGGGCGCCTCGCGCACGTAGACGTCGTTGCGGGCGCCGGTCGGCGGATGCAGGATGCGCCCGTCGGCGTCGACGAACACCGGCGATGCGGATGCCTCGGCGGACGTCCTCGACGCCAGTTCGGGCAGCACGGTGCGGCGCTCCGCGATCGCCGACTGGCCGAACGCCGCGGCGATGAGGCGCCGCGTCAGGCGGTCGGCGCCCGGCTGCCCCGCGAACAGATCGCGCACCGCCGCCTGGGCGAGGCGGGTGGGCGGCACGGCGGTGCCGATCCCGATGATCGAGGCGGCCGCGGCGGAAGCCTCGGCGCCTGCCGGCGGGACGGAGCGTGCAGCGGAACCGGTCATCTGCGCAGGCTAACGCCCCGCAGCCCGCGAGGGGAGGCGGGTTGTCAGGGGCGAGACGCTGTGCTGTGCCGTTCGCGCGCCCGGCGATCCGGTGCCGGTGATCCGGGCGGCCCGGGCGGCGGCTCACCGCCGCGCGTCAGGCGTCGACGACGAGCGACTCCTCGATCGGACGGCGGGTGCGCGGCGCCTGCTCGCGCTCGCGCAGCGTCTCGGGTGCGGCGTCGATGTCGCCGAGGGCGCCGACGGCCATGACGGTGACGGCCGCGAGGTCGTCGCCGAAGCCGAACGCCTCACCGATCTGGTCGCGGTGGAACCCGCCCATCTGGTGCCTGTACAGGCCCGACGCGTGCGCCTGCACGGTGAAGTGGGCGGCGGCCTGGCCGGTGTCGTACGCGGCCCACGGCAGCGGCTTGCCGTCGAGCGAGGCCGACGCGGCGAAGACGATCAGCGCCGCGGCATCCGCCGCCCAGACCTGGTTGAAGCCCATCAGCGCTTCGACGATCTGCGCGTGCTCGGCGGTGCCGCGGCGGGCCACGACGAAGCGCCACGGCTGGGTGTTGTTCGCCGACGGCGCCCAGCGGGCGGCCTCGAGGGCGCTGGCGAGCGCCGCCTCGTCGATCGGCGTCGCGGCGTCGAAGATGCGGGTGCTCCAGCGCTCGGCGAGCACATCGAGGATGGGGGCGGAGGTGACGGCGGGGCTCATGGCGACTCCTGGCGTGACGGGGGTGGCGGAGGGGACGTCGTCGGCCCGGATCATTCAAGGCTATAGAAGACCGATGTTTTCCCGCTGAAAGCCTTTCGTTTCACAGAATGACGGCGAGACTTCTCCTCCCGCCGCCCCGCCGCGTGCGACGCTCGCGGGCTAGCGTGGCGTCATGACCACCATCGCGACGGCCGACCTCTACGACGAACGCGGCGACGAGCTCGACTCCCTCGCCCTGCAGCTGCACGACATCGGCGGGCACGTCGCCTTCGACGGGCCGGTGCGTACGATCCGCTGCCACCGCGACAACGCGCTCGTGAAGGAGCTGCTCGCGACGCCGGGCGAGGGCGCCGTGCTCGTGATCGACGGCGGCGGCTCGCTCGAATCCGCCCTCGTCGGCGACCTCATCGCCGCCTCGGCCGTCGAGAACGGCTGGGCGGGCATCATCGTGCACGGCGCGATCCGCGACCGCGTCGCCATCGGCGAGCTCCCCCTCGGAGTGAAGGCGCTCGGCTCGAACCCGCGCAAGAGCGCGAAGGCAGGCGTCGGCGAGGTCGACGTCCCGGTCGAGATCGCGGGGGTCGTCTTCCGCCCCGGCGCCCACGTGTGGGCCGACGCGGACGGCATCCTCGTCGAGCGCTGACCGCCAGACTGAGCACAGCGCGCGGCGCAGCGCCGGATCGCGGAGCGGGAGTGGATGCCGCTGATCTTCCTGTGCGGGTTCGTCGCGATCGCGCTCTGGTCGCTTGTCGAGCACCGGTTCGAGCGTGACGGCGTCGCCGGGCCGGCGGCGCTCACCCTCGCGGGCGCCGTGCTCGTCTTCATCGACGTGGACGGCTTCGCCGAGGCGGCCGCGGGGGATGCGGCCGAGCATGTCGTCGAGCTCATCCTCGCCGTGCTCCTCTTCGTGGATGCCTGTGAGGTGCGCGGCGGCGTCTTCGGCGGCGAAGGCCGGGCCGTCGCGCGGCTCGTGCTCATCGCACTGCCGCTGTCGCTGCTCGCGGTCGTCCTCAGCGGGGTCTGGATGCTGCCGCAGCTGAACGTCTTCGTGCTCCTCGTGATCGCGTGCGTCGTCATGCCCACCGACTTCTCCCCCGCGGCGACGCTGCTGCGGTCGCCGTGGATCCCGCTCGCCTTCGGCACCGCGACGGTGTCGACGATCGCGGCCAACGGCTTCGTCGCGGCGTTCGTCGCCGGCATCCTGTACCGCCTCATGCGCACCCGCGGCACGGTGGAGCACACGATCCCGCACACCGAGGTGATGCTCGTCGAAGAGGTCGGCACCCTCGGCGCGACCGCACGGCGCTCGGATTCATCGGTCCACGCGGCACCGCGACGATCGTGTTCGGGCTGCTCGCCTTCGCAAAGCTGCCGGAGCCCGAGGCGTACGACGTGCTCGCCGTGATGGTGTTCACGGTCGTCGGCAGCATCGCGCTGCACGGGGTGCTCGCGCCCCAGATCGTGAGACGACGGATGCCGCGGACCGAATCGTCCGCGGCATCCACCGATCACCTCTGAGCCGTCAGCCCGCGAACGCCTCGCCGAGCTTCACGCGTCCGCCCATGCGGAGGATCGAGTTCTCGTAGATCTTCGCGCCGGCCCAGATCGCCAGCACGCACGTGACGAGCAGGATCGCGAGCGAGACGAGCGGCTCCCACCACTGCGCCTGTCCGAGGAAGAGCCGCACGGGCATGCCGACGGGGGCCGAGAACGGCACGTACGACATGATCGTGAGCACGGTCGGGTTGTTCCAGAAGAAGATCACCAGGAAGTACGGCCCGAGGATCAGGAACATCAGCGGCGTCGTCGTGGCGCCGATGTCCTCCTGCCGCGAGACCATCGCCGCCGCCGCGGCGAACAGCGCCGCCAGCAGCACGAAGCCGAACAGGAAGAACACCGCGAACCAGGCGATCGGTCCGCCGACGCCCTGCAGGAACTCGCTCTGACCCGTGACGGTGAGACCGATGACCGCGATGGCGGCGAGGATCGCGACCTGACCCATCGCGAGGATCGTGTTGCCGACGACCTTTCCGGCCAGCAGCGCCCGCGCGGGGATCGCCGAGATGAGCAGCTCGACCACACGGGTCTGCTTCTCCTCGACGACGCTCTGCGCGATCGTCGCGCCGAAGGTCTGCGCGGCGAACAGGAACACGACGCCGAAGCCGATCGCGGCGATGTAGCCGATCCAGTTGGTCGAGCTCGCCGGGTCGAGCACGACCACCGAGGGCGACTGCGACAACGACATCAGCAGGTTCGAGGGCACGTCGGATTCGACCACGACCGAGTAGCCGAGCGGCGAGGCGGTGTCGCCGAGCACCGCGGCATCCACGGTGCCGTCCTTCACGAGCGCCTCGGCGGCGGCATCGTCGGCGACCTCGGTGACCTCGAGTCCGGGCACGCCGTCGACGTACTGCGCCGAGGCGCTCGTGACGGCGACGGGCGTCGTCGACGAGTCCTTGGCGCTGAAGCCCGCCCAGATGACCCCGGCGAGGGCCAGCACGAACAGGATGCCGAAGGAGATGAGGAACGACTTGCTGCGCAGCTTCGACCCGATCTCGCGCTCGGCGACGAGCCAGACGCTCTGCGCGAAGGTGGGCGCGGCCGCGGGCGGCGCGGCGCCGCGCGCGGCGGACTGCGCAGTGGGGGAAGTGGTGGGCGCGGTCACTGGATGACCTCCTTGAAGATCTGGGCGAGCGAGGGATGGCGGGGCGCGAACGTCGTGACGGCGCCCTCGGCGACGGCGCGGCGGAGCACCCGCTGCGCGGTCTCGTCGGTGTCGGCGTCGAACAGGGCGTAGCCGCCGTCGAACGAGACGACCTCGACGCCCGGCTCGTCGCGGAGCCAGCCGGCGTCGCCGGCCGAGATCAGCTCGAAGCGGCGCTGCGCGTGCTCGGCGCGCAGCTGCTCGCGCGACCCGGCGGCGCGGATCCGGCCGCCCGCGATGATGACGAGCTCGTCGCACAGCCGCTCGACGACGTCGAGCTGGTGCGAGGAGAACAGCACGGCGACCCCGGCAGCGGCGCGGGCGTGCAGCACGCCGGCGACGACGTCGACCGCGATCGGGTCGAGACCCGAGAACGGCTCGTCGAGGATCAGCACCTCGGGGTCGTGCACGAGTGCGGCGGCGATCTGCGCGCGCTGCTGGTTGCCGAGCGACAGCGTCTCGATGTTGTCCTGCAGGCGCTCGCCCAGTCCGAGCTCGACGAGCAGCTCCTCTGCGCGCTCGGTGGCGTCGGCCTTGCTGAACCCGTGCAGCCGTGCCAGGTAGACGATGTGGTCGAGCACGCGCATCTTCGGGTAGAGGCCGCGCTCCTCCGGCATGTAGCCGAACCGGCGCCGGTCGGCCGCCGTGACCGCCTCGCCGTTGAGGGTGACCGTGCCCCCGTCGCGGGCGAGCACGCCCAGGATGATCCGCATGGTCGTGGTCTTGCCGGCGCCGTTGCCGCCGACGAACCCGGTCAGCTTGCCCGGCGCGACCTGAAAGGTGACGTCGTCGAGCACCCGGGTCGTGCCGTAGCTCTTCATGATGCCGTTCAGTTCGAGCATCGTTCCTCCTCCTCGGTCGCGGCGACGGTGGTCGCCGCCGCAGTGCCGTCTTCGACGCTACGGGGCCGCGGCGCCGCGCACCTCCGCCTGGCGGCGGAGTTCGGGGAGGGTGCGGGGGCGGAGGGTCGCGCGAGGTCCCCCGCACGGCGGACCCGGGTGGGGCGGGTCCGGTCAGGCGAGGCCGTGGCGGTGGGCGTAGACGACGGCGGCGACCCGGTCGCGCACGCCGAGCTTCTGCAGCACGTTCGACACGTGCGTCTTCACCGTGGCCTCGCCGATGTACAGCGCCGCGGCGATCTCGGCGTTGCTGCGGGCGTCGGCGAGGAGCCGGAGCACCTCGCTCTCGCGCTCGGTGAGCTCGACCCGCACGCCGGGCCCGGGCGGGGGGTCGGTGGATGCCAGGGCGCGGGATGCGCGGGCATCCGGTGCCGGGCCGGGCGCACCCGCGGCGCCGGTGGTACCCGAGGCTTCGGCGGCACCCGATGCTCCGGCGGGCGGGGTGGGGGCGTGCGCGCCGCGGGCGAACCGCTCGATGACCCGTCGTGTGACGGCGGGTGCGAGCAGCGCGTCGCCGGCCGCCGCGACACGTACCGCCTCGACGAGCTGCTCCGGCCCGGCGTTCTTCAGCAGGAATCCGCTCGCGCCCGCGTCGAGCGCCTGGAACAGGTAGTCGTCGCGGTCGAACGTCGTCACGATCACGACGGCGGAGCGCGCCGCCGGGTCGGCGACGATCCGGCGCGTGGCCTCGAGGCCGTCGAGGTCGGGCATCTGCACGTCCATGCAGATCACGTCGGGACGCAGTGTGGATGCCGCGGCCACCGCCTCGAGGCCCGTCGCCGCCTCCCCCACGATCGAGATGTCGGGTTCGGCGTCGAGGATCATGCCGAATCCCGCACGCATGACGGCGTGGTCGTCGACCAGCAGCACGCGGATCGGCGCGGTCACGCGCGGCTCCCGGCGTTCGAGGCACCCGTCGCTGAGCTGTCCGTGGCAGAGACACCCGTGACAGAGACGCCTGTGACAGAGGCATCCGTGACCCGGGCCACCGTCGCCGAAGCATCCGCTGTCGTCTTCGCGTCCGGCAGGCGGAGGGGGAGGGGCACCCGCAGGCGCACGAGGAACCCGCCGCGGGAGCGCGGGCCGGCCTCGAGCGTGCCGCCCGATGCCGTCGCGCGCTCGCGCATGCCGACGAGGCCGAGCCCCGGCCGGCCGACGAGATGCCCGCGGCCCTCGTTCGAGACCTCGAGCTCGATGGCGTCGGTGCTGTAGCGCAGGCGCACGTCGGCGGTGGCGACGGGGCCGCCGTGGCGTCGGGCGTTGGTGAGCGCCTCCTGCGCCACGCGGTAGAGGTTCACCTGCACCAGCTCGGGGATCTCGACGGGCTCGCCGACTACCGCGAACGTCGTCGGCAGCCCGTTCTCGGTCGCGTGCGCGACGAGGTCGGGAAGCGCTGCCAGGTGCAGCGTCGACTCTCCCGGGGTGTCGGCGTCGGGCGTGCGCAGCGTCTCGAGCAGCTGGCGCAGCTCGACGAGGGCGTCGCGCGCCGACTGCTCGACCGTGACCAGCGCACCCCGCGCCGCCGCGGGATCGCGATCGAGCACGGCCCGGGCGGCCCCGGCCTGCACGCCCATCGCCGAGACGTGGTGGGCGACCACGTCGTGCAGTTCGCGGGCGATCCGCACGCGGTCGAGGGCGACCGCCTGTGCGGCGGTGAGCTCGCGCTCGCGCTCGAGCTCGCGGGTGCGCTCCTCGAGCACGGCACGCGAGCGCGCCTGCGCCCACGCGCGCTCGCCGAAGAGGTACGCGCCGCCGAAGAACGCGGCGTTCACGAGGAACTGCAGCAGCATGTACGCGGCGAACGGCGAGAACAGGCCAGCGCGCGAGAGCCCGCCGTCGCCGTCGTCGGTTGCCGCCTGGAAGGTCGTCACGAGCAGCCAGATGAACATGCCCACGATCACGATGAGCCGCACGGCGGTCGCGCGGCGCCGATCGGCGACCCACGCGCCGACGGTGTACATCGCGATGAACACCGCGACGTTCCCGACGTAGACCTCGGGGATGCGCAGCGACACACCGACGAAGAACGCGAATGCCACGAACAGCAGCACCGCCTCGGGGTGGCGGCGTCGCACCGCGAGCGGCAGCGTGAGGGCGGCCGCGTAGACGAGCGCCCAGCCGAACGCGGGCGACTCGTCGCCGTACACCCCGGCGACCTGGCCGAGCCACGAACTGAGGATCGCGCCGACGAACAGCGCCAACGCCAGCCAGAGATCGGCGCGGCGCTCCGACGCGGACACGCGTCGCGCGGTCGGCCGCGCGGTCAGGGGAGCGCTCATGGCATCCACGCTAGGGCAGGGCGGAGACCCGGCGCCTCCCCCGTGCGAGGGACCCGAGGCGTCCGCGCGCGGCTGCGCCCGCTCAGCAAACCCACAGGTGATCGACACATTCCGTCCACCATCCGCACATCGCCAGTCCCTAGACTCAGCCGAGTGACGAGCGCCCCCGCGGCCCGCCGCGCCTCAGACGCGAGCGGCACCACCTCCCTTACCTGGCTGCCCCCGGCGTGGGGTAGGGTCACCCGCCGCGCGCAGGCGCTGCGCGTTCCGATCGGCCGGTTCGCGATGACCCCGCGGGGCCTGCTGACCGGGTTCGCCGTCGTGCACGGGCTCTACCTGCTGGTGCTGCTGCCGACGATCCTCGCCGGCCAGACGCAGGGCGACCTCCCCCTCTACCGGCTCTGGGCCGAGCAGGCCAAGCTCGGCTACTGGCCGGTCATCGACATGCCGTGGGTGTACCCCGCCGGCGCGCTCGCGCCGATCATGGCGGCCATCGCCGCGGGTCCCTACAACTACCAGCTCGGCTGGTTCGTGCTGATGGTCGCGGCGAACCTCTTCGCCATCCTCGCCCTCACCGGCGGTCTGCGCCGCCGCTCCGGCTACCGCGCCGCCTGGTACTGGCTCGCGGTGCAGGTGCTCCTCGCGCCGGTGTCGATGCTCCGCCTCGAGGGCTTCGCCGCGCCGCTCGCCATCGCCGGCCTCGTCCTGCTCCTCCGTCGCCCCGCGATCGCGGGGGCGCTGATCGCCGCCGCGACGTGGATCAAGGTGTGGCCGGCCGCGATCGCCGCCGCGGCCGTCACCGTGGCATCCCAGCGCCTGCGCATCATCGTCGGCGGCGTCGCGGTCAGCGTCGTCATCGCCCTGACGGTCGTCGTCTTCGGCGGCGGCGCGAACCTGTTCAGCTTCGCGACGATCCAGGGCGACCGGTCGCTGCAGCTCGAAGCGCCCGTCGCGACCCCGTGGGTCTGGGCGACGGTGCTGGGGCTGCCCGGCTCGGAGATCCGGCAGAACTACGTGCTCGCCACGCGCGAGGTCGCCGGCCCCGGCGCTCACCTCGCGGGCGACGTCGTGGGTCTGCTCATGCCGATCTCGTTCGCGATCATCGTGCTGCTGCTGTGGCGCGCGCGTCGCCTGGCGGTGCGTCAGGGCCGGCTCACCTCGGCGCTCGAGCAGCGCCTCATCCTCGTGGCGAGCTTCGCGCTCACGGCGGCGCTCATCGTCTTCAACAAGGTCGGGTCGCCGCAGTACATGCTGTGGCTCGCCCCGATCGTCGCCGTCGGGCTCGTCGTCGATCCGCGCGCCTGGCGCCGGGCGGCGGGCTGGCTCGCGGGCGTCTGCTTCGCGACGACGCTCGTCTTCCCTGTGCTTTACATGCCGCTGATCGACGGCGATCCGTTCGCTGCGGGGGTGCTGCTCGCGCGGAACGTCATGGTCGTCGGGCTGTTCGTGTGGAGCGTCGTCGTGCTGTGGCGCGCAGGCTCCGAGACCGTACGCGAGCGGGATGCCGCGCTGCTGCCCGCGCCCGCCGTCGCAATCGCCGGGGTCTGAGGCCGTGGCCGACTACACCGTGGGCCTCATCGTCGGGTCGGTCTCCGAGCCGTCGCTCAATCGGCGCTTCGCCGAGGCGCTGGTGCGTCTCGCGCCCGGCGCGGGGCTCACGATCCGCGACATCCCGATCGCCGAGCTGCCGTTCTACGGCGCGCAGTACGACGCCGACTTCCCGGCCGTGGGCCGGGAGTTCAAGGACGCGATCGAGAGCGTCGACGGGCTTCTCATCGTCACGCCGGAGTACAACCGGTCGATCCCCGGCGTGCTCAAGAACGCGATCGACTGGGCCAGCCGTCCGTCGGGTCAGAGCTCGCTGACGGGCAAGCCGACCGGCGTGACGGGCGCGAGCAAGGGACTCATCTCGAGCGCCCTCGCGCAGAACCACCTGAAGACGATCCTCGCCGACCAGGGTGCGCCGCTCGTCGGGGCGCCCGAGGTGTACATCCGCATCACCGATGATTTCTTCACCGAGGACGGCGCCATCGCGAACGAGGGCACGCGCGAGTTCCTCACCGCGTTCCTCGGCCGGCTGCACGAGCTCATCCGCCGCTGGCAGTGAGGGCGCGCGGCGACGGCTCACGACGAGCCGGGCACCAGGGCCGTGCCCAGATCGCTCCGCAGGTACAGCACAGATCGGCCGTACCGGGTCGATGAGACCAGGCCGGCGTCGCGCAGCGCCCGCAGGTGCTGCCCCACCGCCGACGTGGTCACTTCGAAGCGGACGCCCAGCTCCGTCGACGAGGCCGGCTCACTCAACACGGTGAGCAGTTCGGCGCGCACGCGCCCGAGGATCCCCACAAGAGCCGCAGACGTCGCGACCGGCTGCGGCTCCCACATCGCGCTCTGACCGCGCGCGGGGTAGAGGATGAGCGGCGCCGCGTCGCCGACAGGCGCGATCTGGCGGCCGCGGTGGACGATGCCGGCCTCGAGCACGGCGCGCATGCGCGGCCAGTAGGGGGCGAACGCTGCGTCCCAGACCGCGATCGCGTGGCGCAGCGCGCCGCGGGTCACCGTCTGACGCGGGCTCGGCTCAGGCGGCCAACGGATCGCGGTCAGAAGATCATCGGGCGATCGTCGTCGTCGGGGCCGCCGAGCTCGAGATCGACGGTGACCGGCACGTGGTCGCTCGGGATCTCGCCCTTGCGCTCATCGCGATGGATGGATGCCGCGACGACGGCGTCGGCGAAGGCGTGCGAGCCGAGGATGAAGTCGATGCGCATGCCTTCGTTCCGCGGGAAGCGCAGCTGCTTGTAGTCCCAGTAGGTGTAGCCGGTCGGCACGAGCGGGCGCACGGTGTCGTGCAGTCCCGCGCCGAGCAGCGCCTGGAACGCCTCGCGCTCGGGGGGAGACACGTGCGTCGAGACGCCCTCGACGACGGTCGGGTCGCCGTTGTCGGCGTCGGTCGGGGCGATGTTGAAGTCGCCCGTGAAGGCGAGCGCGAGGTCGGGGTTCTGCCGCAGCGTGTCGGCGGTGTACCCGCGCAGCGCCTCGAGCCAGGCGAGCTTGTAGGTGTAGTGCGGGTCGTCGAGCGAGCGGCCGTTCGGCACGTACAGGCTCCACAGCTGCACCCCGTCGACGGTGCCGCCGATGGCGCGGGCCTCCTGCGGGGCATCCGGGCCGTCGTGCCCCTTCGCGAAGCCGGGCATGCCGGGGAAGCCGATCTGCAGGTCTTCGATCGGCTCGCGGCTCGCGATCGCGACGCCGTTCCACTGGTTCAGCCCGTGCGCCTCGACCGTGTACCCGGCCTCCTCGAACTGCGCGTAGGGGAACTGCTCGGGCTTGCACTTGATCTCCTGCATGAGCAGCACGTCGACGTCTTCGCGCACGCAGAAGTCCACCGTGCGGACGACGCGGGCGCGGATCGAGTTGACGTTCCAGGTGGCGATGCGCATGGCATCCACCCTACGGTCGCCCGCCGACGTCGCGCGCTCGCGGCCCCCGCCGCGCGCGGCTACAGCGCGCCGAGGATGTCGGCGACGCGCTCCTTCGCATCGCCGAAGAGCATCTGCGTGTTGTCGCGGAAGAACAGCGGGTTCTGCACGCCCGCGTATCCCGACGCCATCGAACGCTTGAACACGACGACGTCCTTGGCGTTCCAGACGTGCAGCACCGGCATGCCGGCGATGGGCGAGCCGGGGTCTTCGGCCGCCGCGGGGTTGACGGTGTCGTTGGCGCCGATGACGAGCACGACGTCGGTCATGTCGAAGTCGTCGTTGATCTCGTCGAGTTCGAGCACGATGTCGTACGGCACCTTCGCCTCGGCCAGCAGCACGTTCATGTGGCCCGGCAGGCGTCCCGCGACGGGGTGGATGCCGAAGCGCACCTCGACACCGCGCTCGCGCAGCCGCTGAGTGAGGTCGGCGACCGGGTACTGCGCCTGCGCGACGGCCATGCCGTATCCGGGCGTGATGATCACCGTGCGGGCGTCGCGGAGCAGGTCGGCGACCGACCCGGCATCCGTCTCGTGATACTCGCCGTCCTCGTCGGCGTCGTCCCCGCGGGGAGCCTCGATGCCGAACCCGCCCGCGATCACGGAGAGGAAGGAGCGGTTCATCGCCTTGCACATGATGTAGCTGAGGTAGGCGCCCGACGAGCCGACGAGCGCGCCGGTGACGATGAGCAGGTCGTTGTTGAGCAGGAACCCGGCCGCCGCGGCCGCCCAACCCGAGTAGCTGTTGAGCATGGATACCACGACGGGCATATCTCCGCCGCCGATGGATGCCACGAGATGCCAGCCGAGCGCGAGCGCGAGAGCGGTCACCGCGACGAGCAGCCAGATCGACGGGGTGATGACGTACCAGATCGTGAGCACGACGAACAGCACCAGTGCGCCGACGTTGAGCAGATTCTTCCCGGGGAGCATCAGCGGCTTCGACGACATCCGGCCGGAGAGCTTCAGGAACGCGACGATCGACCCGGTGAAGGTCACCGCGCCGATGAACACCCCGATGAAGACCTCCGCGTGGTGGATGCCGACGAGCTCCGGCGCGATGCCCTCGGCGTAGAGGTGTCCGTTCCAGCCGACGAGCACGGCGGCAAGGCCCACGAACGAGTGCAGCAGCGCGATGAGCTCGGGCATGCCGGTCATCTCGACGACGCGCGCGCGCCACAGTCCGATCACGGCACCGATGGCGACCGCGACCACGAGGAGACCCACGCCGAGATAGAGCGTCACGTCGTCGGGGACGAGCGAGCCGTTCGCGAGCACGAGGATGAACGTCGCGACGAGCGCGATCGTCATGCCGGTGATGCCGTAGGCGACGCCTCGGCGGGCGGAGTCCTGCTTGCTGAGCCCCGCGAGGGCGAGGATGAACAGGAGTGCCGCAACGATGTATGCCGCGGTGGCTATGGACTGCGCGAGGATCAGACCGCTGACGTCGGCGGTCGTGACGATGGTCACTTCTGGTCGCCCTTCTGGAACATCGCGAGCATCCGTCGCGTCACGGCGAACCCGCCGAAGATGTTGATGGATGCCAGGAGCACCGCGATTGCGGCGAGCCCCTGCACGAGTGGGCTCGGCACCACGATCTGGCTCATCGCGCCGACGATGATGATGCCGCTGATGGCATTCGTGATGCTCATGAGCGGGGTGTGCAGCGAGTGCGCGACCTTGCCGATGACGTAGAACCCGATCACGACCGACAGGGTCAGCACGAGGAAGTGCTGCGGCAGGGGCGCAGGCGAGACGGCGCAGACGACGAACAGGGCCGCGATGCCCACGGCGGTGAGCGCCGCCTTCGCGCCGGTGGACAGGGTCTTCTTCGCTGGCGCGGCGGCGGCCGGTGCGGCGGCTGCCGGCGCCGCCGGGGCGGCGGAGACCTGGACGGGCGGCGGCGGCCAGGTCACCGCACCGTCACGGGTGACGGTCACAGCCCGCTGCACGACGTCGTCGTCGTCGATCGTGAGCACGCCGTCCTTGCCCGGAGTGAGCAGGGAGAGGAGGTTCACCAGGTTGGTGCCGTAGAGCTGGGATGACTGCTGCGGCAGGCGCCCCGCGAGGTCGGTGTACCCGAGGATCACGACACCGCCGTCCGTGACGACCCGCTCGCCGGCGACCGAGCCCTCGACGTTGCCGCCCTGGCCCGCGGCCATGTCGACGACGACGCTCCCGGGCTTCATCAGGGCGACGTCGGCCGCGGTCAGCAGGCGCGGCGCCGCCCGCCCCGGGATGAGGGCCGTCGTGATCACGATGTCGACGTCGGCGGCCTGTTCGGTGTAGAGCTTCGCGGCGGCCGTGTCGTACGCGGCGCTCGTCGCCTTGGCGTAACCGTCGGTCGACACCTCGGCGGCCTCGTCGGGCACGACCACGGGCAGGTAGGTGCCGCCGATGGATCCCACCTGGTCGGCGACCTCGGGGCGCGGATCGGTGGCGCGCACGATCGCGCCGAGGCTCGAGGCGGCGCCGATCGCAGCGAGGCCTGCGACGCCCGCCCCCGCGACGAGCACCTTCGCCGGGGGAACCTTGCCGGCCGCCGTCACCTGTCCGGTGAAGAACCGGCCGAACTCGTTCGCCGCCTCGACGACCGCGCGATATCCGGCGATGTTCGCCATCGAGCTGAGCACGTCCATCGACTGCGCGCGCGAGATGCGCGGCACGGCATCCATCGCGAGCGCCGTCACACCACGCTCCGCGAGCGCACTGAGGAGGTCGGGCGAGAGCGCCGGCGCGAGCACGCCGATGAGCACGGCGCCCGGCTGCAGCAGCGCGATCTCCGCGCCGGTCGGGGCGGCGACCTTCAGCACGATGTCGGCGCTCCAGGCGGTGTCGCGGTCGACGATCGATGCGCCGGATGCCTCGTACGAGGCATCCGGGAACGACGACCCGTGCCCCGCGCCCGTCTCGACGGTGATGTCGTAGCCGAGTGCGCGGAGCTTTCCGGCGGTCTGCGGCGTCGCGGCGACGCGTGTCTCGCCGGGCTGCTCGGTCACGATCCCGATGCGGGTCATGGCTCTCCCTCTGTCGTGCGCCCGGTGCGGGCGCCGTTCCCGACTCTAGGGTGCGCGCCCCGACCGGAGGCAGGATTCGCGCGGGAAAAAGGCGACAAGAATCGCGGTTGTTTGCATCCGTAGACTTCTCGACATGACCTCGACCACGCACGAGCCCTCTTCTTCCGACCTGGCGGCCGACCGCCAGGCGCTCATCGCCCTCATCGGCGACGAGGCCGTCTTCCACGGCGACTTCACCCTGTCGAGCGGCAAGAAGGCCACGTATTACGTCGACATGCGCAAGCTCACGCTCGACCATCGTGCGGCGCCGGCGATCGGTCGGCTCGTGCTCGACGCGATCGCCGACCTCGATGTCGACGCGGTCGGCGGTCTCACCCTCGGCGCCGACCCGATCGCGAACGCGGTGCTGCACGCCTCGGTCGCCGCCGGCACCCCGGTCGACGCCTTCGTCGTGCGCAAGGAGCCCAAGGACCACGGCCGTGGTCGCCAGATCGAGGGTGCCGAGGTCGCCGGCAAGCGCGTGGTCATCGTCGAGGACACCTCGACCACCGGCCAGTCGCCGCTGAAGGCCGCCGAGGTCGCGGCCGCCGCGGGCGCCGACGTGGTCGCCGTCGTCACCGTCGTCGACCGCAAGACCGGCGCCCAGGCCGCCGTCGAGGCGGCCGGTTACCGCTGGCGTTCGGTGATAGACCTCGACGACCTGGGCCTCTCCCCGCAGTAGCCGGCATCCTCGCGATCGTCACTCCACCGCTATCTCCTCAGGCGGCTCGGGCGGTTCGGGCGCGGCACGTGCGAAGTCGCGCGCGCGACAGGGCTTCAGTCGTAGAAGCCGTCCCGGAGGTTGATGCCGTGCTCGAGCCACATCTTGAGAGCCGCGAGCATTCCGGTCCACCCCGCGTTGTTTCCGAAGGCGTTCTTCGCCCCGTCGGCGGACACGTGCCACGCTCCCTCGGAGATCGTCACCAGCGTCCGCGCCCCGTCGTCGACCGGCTCGAACTCGAAGGTGGTGGTCGTCTGGGGCCTGAGTGACGCCGTGCCCTCCCACGGATCACGAGCCTGCGCGGCGGGTCCGCTTCGACGACGGTGACGGGGAAGCGACCGGGGGAGTCCGCGAACTCCCACGAGATCGCCGCGCCGTTCTCCAGGCGGCCTCGCGCACCTCCGGTCGTGAAGTAGCGGGAGAGCTGTTTTGGGTCGGCGACCGCCTCGTAAACCTCGGCGGGCGGGCGTGCGATGTAACCGGACACGGTGAAGGACAGCTCATCCAGTTCGTTCATGTTGTAGTTTTTCAACATGAACGTGATGGAGAACAAGGGGCTCGGCGATGACGATCTCGTCTTCAAGGCCCTCGCCTCCCCGTTGCGGCGGCGCATGCTCGACGCCCTGAAGCACGAGTCCCTCACCACGGGACGGCTGTGTGGGTTGTTCCCCGAACTCGACCGCACCACCGTGCTGCAGCACCTGCGTGTTCTCGAACGTGCGGAACTGGTCACGGGGCGACGAGTCGGCAAGGAGCGGCAGCTCGCGCTCGCCCCACTGCCCATCAAACGCATTCATGACCGATGGATCAGCGGCTACGCCGAGGCCGCCGTCGAACTCATCGAGCGGTTGAGCGAGGAGGAGGTCTGACGCTCGGCGGGGCGTTCAGCGAACGACGGCGGTGACGGTGGGGAGCCGGCCGAGGATCTCCTGGCTGATCGAGCCGAGCAGGAATCGAGCCAGCGCCCCGCGCCCGTGCGTGCCGACGACGGCGAGGCGGGCGTCGTGCGCGATGTCGCCGATGACCTGTGACGGGTATCCGCGCTCGGCGCGACGCTCGACGACGAGGTCGGGGTAGTCGGTCGCGATGCCCGCGAGTGCCAGCGCGAGGGTCTCCTCCGTCGCCGCCTGCATGTTCGTCAGGTACAGCTCCGGATAGACGGCGAGCGTGTTGCGCGGCGCGGTCAGCGGCGTCCAGACACTCACCGCCACGAGGGGCTCGCCGAGCCGGTCGGCCTCGGCGGCGGCGAAGCGCAGCGCGTGCTCCGAGGCATCCGACCCGTCGATCCCCACGACGACGCCGCTCCGTCCGGAGGTGTCGAAGTCGGGCACGACGACCACGGGGCACGCCGCGCCCGCCGCGATGCGCACGCCGTGCGCCCCGCGCGCCGGCCCGTCGCCCGGGCCGCGGTAGTCGCTGCCGATGACGAGGAGCGCCGACCGCGTGGATGCCTCGATCAGCACGTGCACCGGGTTGCCCGCCTCGGCGCGCACCGAGACGGGCACCGACGGCGCCTCGGCGCGGATGCGCTCGGCGTGGGCGTCGAGCATGGCGCGGGTCGCGGCGAGCGCGTCGTCGACGACGGCGTCTTCTCCGACCGTGCCGAGTGCTCCGCCGACGACGCCGACGAGTTCGAGCCGCTGCGAGCGGGCGGCGGCGCGGGCGAGCGCCCAGTCGACCGCGCGGTCCGCGGCGGGCGCGCCGGTCACGCCGACGGTGATCGTGTCGTTCATGGGGTCCATCCCTTCGTTGGGAGCGTCCTGTTCCCCACGCTACCGGTCGACGCGCGTGGGTGTCTCGGCTTCGCGCCGTGACAACTCCCGCCGCTGCAGGCGCCCTGCCGGATGGCGCCGCTCACCGGTGCCCGCCGGCTACGACGGCCCGCCGGTCACTGGAAGATCGGCAGTTGCGACGCGAGGGAGAGGATCAGGCCCGCGAAGGTCAGCAGCATGATGCCGCGGCCGTTCGGCAGCGGGGTGCCCTGCGGGGCATCCTTCCGCCCGCGGAGGAAGAGCACGAGCGCGAGGATCAGCAGCGCGAGGCCCGACAGCACGAGGAAGATCGCCATCAGCGGTCGCCCCGATCGCCCCGGCCGTCGCCGCCGGGACCTCCGTCGCCCGGGCCGCCCCGCCGGCGCCCGCGCACGAACTGCACGACGAACACGGTGAGCGTGCCGAGCAGGATGACGATGCTCGTGAGGTAGAGCAGCGTCTGCTCGAGCGGGGTCACAGGATCTCCGGGTCCTCGGACTCGACCGGTTCGTCGGCCAGCAGGTCGGCGACCGAGTCGACGACCTCGTCGGGCCGGAACGGGTAGCGCTCGATCTCGGCGTCGTCGGAGATGCCGGTGCGCACGAGGATCGTGTGCAGACCCGCCTCGATGCCCGCGACGACGTCGGTGTCCATCCGGTCGCCGATCATGCCGGTGTTCTCGGAGTGCGCGCCGATCCGGTTCATCGCCGAGCGGAACATCATCGGGTTCGGCTTGCCGACGACATACGGCGCCTTGCCCGTCGCGTGCGTGATCAGCGCGGCGAACGACCCCGTTGCCGGAACGACGCCGGTCGGGGTGGGTCCCGTGGCATCCGGGTTCGTGATGATGAACCGGGCTCCGGCGTTGATGAAGCGGATCGCCTGCGTGATGCGGTCGAACGAGTAGTTGCGGGTCTCGCCGACGACGACGTAGTCGGGCTGGGTCTCGGTCATGACGTAACCGGCCTCGTGCAGCGCCGTCGTCAGCCCCGCCTCGCCGATGACGAAGGCGGTGCCGCCCGGATGCTGCGACCGCAGGAACTCCGCCGTCGCGAGAGCCGACGTCCAGATGCGCTCCTCGGGCACCTCGAGCCCCGAGATGCGCAGCCGCGCGGAGAGATCGCGCGGCGTGTAGAACGGGTTGTTCGTCAGCACGAGGAACGGCGTCCCCGCGTCGCGCCACTGCGCGAGCAGCTCGGCCGCGCCCGGGATCGGCTTGTTCTCGTGGACGAGAACGCCGTCCATGTCGGTGAGCCAGCATTCGATATCGGCACGTGTCCGCATGGGGCCCAGCCTAGCGGGGTCATCGGGCCTAGTCTCGACCCGTGGCACGCGATGACTGGGACCCCCACCGACTCCCCGATCTGACGGGGCGGCGGTACCTCGTCACCGGGTCGACGGCCGGTCTCGGCTTCTTCTCGACGCTGCAGCTCGCCGCCGCGGGCGGCCATGTGATCATGACCGGACGGAACCCGAACCGTCTGGCCTCGGCGCGCGCCGCGGTGCTGCGCAACGCTCCGGATGCCTCGGTCGAGACGCTGCTGCTCGACACGAGCAATCTGGGGTCGGTGCGCGCGGCGGCCGCGACGGTGCGCGGGCGGGCGGGACTGCACGGGCTGCTGCTGAACGCCGGCATCGTGCATCCGCCCCGGCACCGGGAGACCACCCCCGACGGGCACGAGGTCGTGTTCGCGACCAACGCGCTCGGGCACTACGCGCTCGCCGGCGAGCTGCTGCTGCCCCTCGCCGCCGGGCGAGGACGCATGGTGTGGGTCGGGTCGATGTCGACCTCGATGTGGCCGTACGATCCCATCGACCCCGAGCTCGAGAACGGGTACACCCCCTGGCGCGCCTACGTGCAGTCGAAGGTCGCGACGAGCGCCCTAGGGTTCGAGGCCGACCGGCGCCTGCGCGCGGCGAGCGTGCCGATCGCGAGCCTCGTCGCCCACCCGGGCTTCTCGATCGGCGGCCGCACCCGGGGCATCCTGGGCGTCAACGAGCCCTCGCGTGGCCGGCGCTTCGCCGGCAACCTGCAGGCGCCGATCACCCAGTCGAAGGAGCACGGGGCGTGGCCGCTCGTGCGGGCGCTCGTCGATCCCGAGGCCGAGGGCGGTCAGTTCTGGGGCCCCGCCCGGGTCGTCGCCGGCGCCGCCCGCCGCGCCACCCCCGCCCGGATCACCCGCGATCGCGACATCGCGGCGCGACTCTGGCACTACTGCGAGCACGCCACGGGCGTGCCGTGGCCCTACCTCAAGGCCAGCCGCGCGAGGCGCCGGCGGTGACCAGCACGCCGCAGGGGCCGGGGGTTCCGGGTCCGGGGGTTCCGGGTCCGGGGGCGCCGGGGGCGGGGGCGCCGGGGGAGCCGGTGGCGCCGGCTCGGCCCGGGATCGCGGCGGCGGCGGTGCTGCGCTGGCGCCGACTGCGCGCCGCGCTCACCGATGCGGGCAGTTTCCGCGGCTGGATGATCGACGCCAACGACGGCATCATCGCGGCGGAGCGCGAGGCCGAGCAGCGCCTCGTGCGCGAAGAGTCGGCCGAGCTCGACGCCGACCTGCACGGCGAGATCGACGAGCTCGCCGCGCACTGGCAGGGCAAGGGACTCACGCCCGGCCGGTCTCGTCCTGTTCTGAGCCCCGCGGGTCGCGCCCGCGGCGGCTTTCCGACCCGGCCTCAGGCGGTGATCCAGACGGCGGATGCCGCGCCGGCGGGAAGCTCGACCGTGGCTCCGCCGTCCACCCGCACCGTGCCGTCGCCGGCGGCGGTGACGTGGTGCCCCACGTCGATGCCCGCGCCCTCCAAGGCGCGCAGCAGCGCCGGGTCGCGGTCGCTCACCCGCAGCACCCGGCCGCTGTGACCGGGCTGCGCCTGCGCCAGCAGCACGAACGGTTCGCGGACGACCGCGCCCGAGGCATCCGGGATCGCGTCGCCGTGCGGATCGTGCATCGGGTGGCCGAGCCGCGCCGAGATGCCCTCGAGCAGCCGGTCGCTGATCGCGTGCTCGAGCACCTCGGCCTCGTCGTGCACCTCGTCCCACGCGTAGCCGAACTCGCGCACGAGCCACGTCTCGATCAGGCGGTGCCGGCGGATGATCGCGGCGGCCCGCGCCCGGCCGGCGTCGGTCAGCGACACCGGTCCGTAGGGGCGGTGCGTCACGAGCTGCTGCGCGGCGAGCTTCTGCACCATCTCGGTGACCGTCGAGGGGGCGAGCGCCAGCTCGGCGGCCAGCTGCGACGGCGTGATGGGATCGTCCTGCCACTCGGTGTGGTGGTAGATCGTCTTCAGGTAGTCGTCGATCGCGGCGGAGTTCGCGGGCACGCGCTCCAGGCTATCCGCCCGGCCCACCGCCGAGCACGAGCCACAGCAGCACGCCGTTCAGCACGATGAGGAAGATCGCGGCCAGAACACCGGCGGCGGTCGTCCACCACCGGTTGCGGTAGCGGCCGAGCACGTCGGCGCGCGCCGTGAGGGCGACCAGCGGCACGAGGGCGAACGGGATGCCGAAGCTCAAGACCACCTGGCTGAGCACGAGCGCCCAGGTCGGGTCGACGCCGGCGGCGAGGATCGCGATGGCCGGCACGAGCGTCACGAGTCGGCGCGCGAGCATCGGCACCCGCACCCGAAGGAGCCCCTGCATGATCTCGGCGCCGGCGTAGGCGCCCACGGCCGTGCTCGCCAGGCCGCTCGCGAGCAGGCCGACCGCGAAGAGGGTCGCGACGGCCGCCCCGAGGCCGGCGTGCAGCGCCGCGTAGGCGCCCTCGAGGCTGTCGGTGCCGGGCACGCCGGCGAGGTTCGCCGCGGCCAGCAGCAGGATCGCGAGGTTGACGGTGCCCGCGATCGCCAGGGCGATCGCGACATCCCACCGCGTCGCGCGCAGAAGGCGCGGGATGCCGGCGGGACGGGCGGCTGTCAGAGCGTCGCCGGCGAACCGGTCGCGCGCGAGCGCGCTGTGCGCGTAGATCGCGTGCGGCATGATCGTCGCGCCGAGGATCGACGCGGCCAGCAGCACCGACTCGGTGCCCTCGAAGCGGGGGACGAGTCCCGAGACCACTCCCGCGGGATCGGGTGGCGCGACGAACACGCCGTACGTGAATCCGAGCGCGATGATCGCGAGGAGCGCGATCACGACGAACTCGAACGTGCGCGCGCCGCGTCGCTGCTGCACGACGAGCAGCGCGAGCGAGACCGCGCCGGTCAGCAGGCCGCCCACCGGCAGCGGCACGCCGAACAGCAGCCACAGGGCCACCGCCCCGCCGATCACCTCCGCGATGTCGGTCGCCATCGCGACGAGCTCGGCCTGCAGCCAGTACGCGCGGCGCGCGGTGTCGCTCCGAAAACGGCGGCCGAGAGTCTCGGCGAGGCTCTGCCCGGTGACGACCCCGAGCTTGGCCGAGAGGTACTGGATGAGCCACGCCATCGCGTTGCCGAGGACCACCACCCACACGAGCAGGTAGCCGAACCGCGCGCCCGCGGTCATGTTGCTCGCCACGTTGCCCGGGTCGAGGTAGGCGACGCCCGCCACGAGCGCCGGTCCCAGCAGCCACGCGGCTCGCAGGCGCCGCGGTCGCCGCGCGCGCGGTGCCTGCGGGGGTGCCGGAGCGGCGGCCCGGGGCGGGGGGAGCCGGTGCGGTCCCCGAGTTTTCGGCATGCCGAAAACTGTAGCAGCGGAGTTTTCGGCATGCCGAAAAACCCTCAGCCCGTGACGATTGCAGGAGATTCGGCGGGCGCCGGGCAGTCCGCCCGCCTGTTTCCGCCGGTCGGGTGCGCGCAGCGCGACGGATCTCCTGCATTCGTCACGGCTAACCTGGTGCGATGCCGTCACCCGAGCACGCCGACCCCGCCGAACCGGAGTTGCCGGTCGGCGTCGGGCCATGGCCGGGCGGTGTCGACGAGTGGCCGGACGACCCGCGCTACGACCGCGAGCTGCTCGCCGCCGGCGACCGGCGGAACGTCATCGACCGGTACCGGTATTGGACCATGGATGCCATCGTCGCCGACCTCGACGCGCACCGGCACCCGTTCCACGTCGCCATCGAGAACTGGCAGCACGACATGAACATCGGTTCGATCGTGCGCAGCGCCAACGCCTTCGGCGCCGCCGAGGTGCACATCGTCGGCCGGCGCCGCTGGAACCGCCGCGGAGCGATGGTCACCGATCGCTACCAGCACGTGCGTCACCACGAAGACGTCGCCGCGCTCGCCGCCTGGGCGGAGGATGCCGGTGTGCCGATCGTCGCCGTCGACAACGTGCCCGGGTCGGTGCCCGTCGACCGGGCAGACCTGCCCGAGCGCTGTGTGCTGCTGTTCGGGCAGGAAGGTCCGGGGCTGTCGGACGAGGCGATCGCCGCGGCATCCGGTGTCGTGGAGATCACCCAGTACGGCTCGACCCGTTCGATCAACGCGAGCGCCGCCGCGGCGGTCGTGATGTACGAGTGGTGCCGCCGCTGGGCGTGAGCGCAGGGAGAGGGCGGGCGGTCAGCCGAACCCGCCGGCGATGAAGGCCGCACCGCCGCCCGCGCCGCCCGGGTGAGCGGGGCCGCCGTGCTCGCCGCCGAAGAGGATCCGTGACACGCCTTCCGTGCTCTCGCGCAGTTCGGTGAGGGCGGCGGCGAGATCGTCGTCGGTCACCTCTCGCCCGGCGAGGGTCGCCCGCAGCACGGCGCGGCGGATGAGCTCCTTCGCGAACGACGCCGTCACGCCCTCGGCCTCGTCGGCGGCGGCCTCGAGCGCGGCGGTGCGAAGCGGCAGTCCGGCGGCATAAAGGGCGAACAGCTCGCGGCGGGCGGCGGCATCGGGCAGCGGGATGTCGACGGCGAGGTCGATCCGGCCCGGCCGCGCGGCGAGGGCCGGTTCGAGCACATCGGCGCGGTTCGTGGTCAGCACGAAGGCGACGTCGGCGTCCCCGTCGATCCCGTCGAGGGCATCGAGAACCTCGAACAGCATCGGCTGCAGCCCGAAGGTGCCGCGCTCGGCGGCGACGAGGTCGACGTCTTCGAGCACGACGATCGCCGGGGCGAGCGCGCGGGCGAGCCGCGCCGCCTCGGCGACGAGCCCCAGCGATCCGCCCTGCAGCAGCACGGTGGTCGCCTCCGGCAGTTCATGCAGGAGGTATCGCACCGTCAGCGTCTTGCCGGTGCCGGGAGGTCCGTAGAGCAGCACGCCCCGCTTCAGGTGCTGCCCCCGCGCACGCAGCGCGTCGGCGTTCTCCGTCACGCCCACGACGTGGTCGCGTACCCGTTCGAGCACGCCGGTGGGCAGGATGACCGCGTCGGCCGAGACGTCGGGGCGGTCGAGGAAGGTCATCGGTCCGATGCCCTGCCCGTACTCATCGCGCCCGAAGGTCACGACCTGCCCGCGGACGACACTGAGCGCGTTCATCCGCCGGCGCAGCTCGTCGATGAACGCGGTCGTCGTGTCGACGTCGGATGCCAGGATCTCGAGCTCCGCCGTGGACCGTCCGTATCGCGGGTTGGCGGCGCGCTGGAGCGCGACGAGCGGCTTCCCGCGCCAGCGCAGCAGTCGGAGCCCCATCGCGACGACCTGCCGGGTGCTGCGCGGCCCGTCGGCGACCGTGGCGTACTCGACCGCCGCGTCGGCCGCGAAGCGGGTGTAGGGATTCTGGATCAGCGAAGCGAGATCTTCGTGGTGGCGCGCCTGGCCGCCCGTGACGCCGAGCATCTTCGACGGCGTGCCCGCGGAGACGTCCTCGAGCGCGAGGTCGAGGTCGATGAGCCGGTGCGGCGGTACCTGCTCGACGACGACGGGAAGGTGCCGGGGATCTGTGCCGAGGTGCTCCTGCAGGCGTTCGCCGAGCGGCGTGAGGGTGCCCGGCCGGTCGTCGGGGCGCTCGTTCAGGCGGCGCAGCAGCTGCTGGAACTGAGAGAGGAACGCGTCATCGTCATCGGAGGCCACCACCCCACCCTAGGGTCGCGCGCCGACACCCGTCCAGACCGCGCCCCCCGCGCTACGCGCCCGCCGTCAGCCAGGCGGCGGAGCGGACGCGCCAGCCGAGCGTGCCGAGCCGCGCGAGCATGTAGACCCCGAAGAAGCACACCGCGAGCCAGGCGAGGCCGGTCGCCCCGGTGGGGTGGACCATCCAGACGGCGGCGAGCGTGGGGAAGTAGGGGATGAGGTTGATGCCGCCCGCGATCGCGAGGAACCGCGCATCGCCCGCCCCCATCAGCACCCCGTCGAGCACGAACACCACGCCGCAGACGGGCTGCGCGACCGCCAGCACGAGCAGCGCCGGCTGCACGAGCGCGGCGACGTCCGCCGAACCGGTGAACACGAGCCCGATGACGCCCGACAGGGCGGCGATCACACCGCCGACGAGCACGCCGAACCACGCGCCCCAGGCGACGGTGCGCCCGAGCACGCGCCGCACGAACGGCTCGTCGCCCGCGCCGAGACCCCGGCCGACGAGCGCCTGGGCGGCGATCGCCAAGGCATCCAGGGCGAACGCCGCGGTCGAGAAGATCGTGAACGCCACCTGCCAGCCGGCCAGCTCGTCGGTGCCGAGCGCGGTCGCCACCCACACGGTCGCGAGAAACGCGATGCGCAGCGACACGGTGCGCAGGAACAGCCAGCCGCCCGCGCGCGCCGAGCCGCGCAGTCCGTCGCGCTGCGGGCGCAGGGATGCCTCGTGCCGCCGTGCCAGCCGCCCCACCACGAAGGCGTACGCACCGACCATCGACCACTGCGCGACGACGGTGCCCGCGGCCGATCCGGCGATGCCCCAGCCGAACCCGTAGATGAACAGCCAGTTGAGGAGGGCGTTGAGCGCGAAGCCGAGCCCGGCGATCCACAGGGGCGTGACGGTGTCCTGCATGCCGCGGAGGAGTCCGGTCGCGGCGAAGACGATGAGCATCGCCGGCAGTCCCCACATCGACAGCTGCAGGTAGATGACGGCCTGCTCGGAGACGGCGGCGTCGGCGCCGAACAGCGACACGAGCCACGGCGTCGCGAGCGATCCGACGACGGCGAGCACCACCCCGAGGGCGAGCGCGAGCCACAGGCCGTCGATGCCCGCCCGCACGGCGCCGGTGTGCTCGCCGGCGCCGAACCGGCGCGCCACCGCGGGCGTGGTCGAGTAGGCGAGGAACACCATCAGCCCGACGATCGTCTGCAGCACGGCCGACGCGATGCCGAGGCCCGCCAGCGGCACGACGCCGAGGTGCCCGACGAGCGCCGAATCGACGATCAGGAACATCGGCTCGGCGATCAGCGACCCGAGGGCGGGGAGCGCCAACCGCAGGATGTCGCGGTTGAGCGTCGGCACGGCCATGGGTCCGAGCCTAGGGCTGACCGCCGACGCCGGCCGTCGCCGACGCCCGCCGCCCGGCCGCCGTGAACGGACCCCGCCGCGCGCGCCCGTAGCCTGGAGGGATGGCGCGCACGGGGATCTGGGGGAAGCTGGCGCTCGTGCGCCTGCTCGAGCGCATGCCGGCCTGGGTGCGGATCGCGCTGTCGATCGCCTCGATCGTCTTGGGCGCGGTCATCGTCATCCGCCCGACCACAGCCCTCGACGTGCTGGCGCTCCTCCTCGGCGGCGGCATGGTGCTCACCGGCATCCTCTCGGCGACCGGGCGGGTCGACGAGGGCGAGGGCCGGTGGCGCGGCGTGCTGTCGATCGGCTGGATCGTGCTCGGCGTGTTCGTCCTCGCGTGGCCCGGCCTGACGGTGCGCGCCGTCGCGATCATCACGGGCGTGCTGCTGCTCGTCAACGGCGCCGCCGGCGTCGGCACGGCGCTGCTGAAGGGCCGCGGCTGGGACGATCGCATCGCGGATGCCGCGTTCGGCGTGACCGGCCTCATCTTCGGGGTGCTCGCGCTCGTCTGGCCCGACATCACGCTCCTGGTGGTCGCCGTCGTCTTCGGAGGCTCCCTCATCATCCGCGGCATCGTGGATCTGTGGGGCGCGTGGGCGCGGACCCGCCGCCGACGGCGGGAGGAGAAGGGGGCGCCCGAGGCATCCGTGCCGAAACGGCGCTGGGGTCGCGCGGCGATCGCGATCGTCTCGGTGACCGCGACGGTCGCCTTCGCCCTCGTGACCGCGCCCCTTCGCGAGGGATCCACCGTCGTCGACGACTTCTACGCGGCGCCGCGCTCGATTCCGCACGAGCCGGGCCGGCTGATCCGCGCCGAGCCGTTCACGCGCGACGTGCCGGACAAAGCCGTCGCCTGGCGCATCCTCTACACGACCACCGGCGTCGACGGCCGGGTGCGGGCGGCGAGCGGGCTCGTCGTCGTGCCCGAGGGCGCGAAGCCGGGCGAGCGGTGGCCGGTGATCGACTGGAACCACTCGACCACCGGTTTCGCCGAGCATTGCGCGCCGTCGCTGCAGGCGCGGCCGTTCTGGTCGGCCGGGCTCTACCCGATCAAGAAGGTGCTCACAGAGGGCTGGGCGATCGTGATGACCGACTACATCGGTCTCGGCACCGCCGGCCCGCACCCGTACCTGTTCGGGGAGGCGAGCGCCTACGCCTCGCTCGATGCGGTGCGCGCCGCGCGCGAGATCGGCGAGGCGCAGCTGAGCTCGAGCACCGTGATCTGGGGGCACTCGCAGGGTGGCGCGGCGGCCCTGTGGGCGGGAGCGCTCGCGCGCTCGTACGCCCCCGAGGTGTGGGTGCGCGCAGTGGCGGCGTTCGCGCCGGCGAGCGACCCGACGGCGCTCGTCGACCACGTCGGCGACGTGCAGGGCGGGCTCGTCTTCGCGTCGTACGCCTTCGCCGCGTTCAGCGACATCTACCCCGACATCACCTACCCGCGCTACATCCGCTCGGGCATGCAGCCGGTGCTGAAGGCCATGTCGGAGCGCTGCCTCACCGACCCGTCGATGGCGCTGTCGGTGCTCGCCGTGCTCGGCACGAGCGCCGACCCCGACCTGTTCTCGACGAACCCCGCGTACGGTCCGCTCGGCACGAGGCTGCGCGAGAACTCCTCGCCGACGAGCCTCGGCCCGCCGCTCTTCCTCGGGCAGGGCGGGTCGGACTCGATCGTGCCGCAGACGATGCAGGACGGATACGTCACACGCGTCTGCGCCGACGCGCAGCGCCTCGAGTACCGGCGCTACGCGGGGTACGAGCACGCCCAGGTGATGGAGACGTACTCCCCGATGGTCGCCGATGCGATCGCCTGGACGCACGCGCGCTTCGAGGGCGAGTCGGCCAACGCGGAGTGTTCGATCACCGACGTGCCGCGCTGACGCGAGGCATCCTGTGACGGTCACAGGGCGAGCGTCAGACAGGGCGCCTATTGTGGAGCCATGACCGAGAACCCCCTCCGCTCGGGTATCGAGCTGTCCGAACTCAGCCCCGGCGTCCGCCCCCAGGACGACCTCTTCCGGCACGTGAACGGGGCGTGGCTGGAGCGCACCGAGATCCCCGAGGACAAGGCGCGGTGGGGCTCGTTCCACCTCATCGCCGAGCAGGCCGAGCACGACGTCCGCACGATCATCGAAGAGTCGACGGATGCCGAGGCGGGCACCGAGGCCCGCAAGATCGGCGACCTCTACACGAGCTTCATGGACACCGCGCGCATCGAGGCGCTCGGCGCCACGCCGCTGCGCGAGCAGCTCGCGCGGATCGACGCGATCGACTCGGTGCCGGCGCTGCTGCGCACCGTCGGCGAGCTCGAGCGCGAAGGCGTCGGAGGCCTCTTCGGCACCTACATCGAGCCCGATCCCGGCAACCCCGAGCGCTATGTCGTCTTCATCGTGCAGAGCGGCCTGTCGCTGCCCGACGAGAGCTATTACCGGCTCGAGAACTTCGCGCACACCCGCACCGCGTTCCGCGAGTACGCGTCGACCATGCTCGGCCTCGCGGGGCTGACGGATGCCTCGGACGCCGACCGCATCCTCGCGCTCGAGACCGAGATCGCGAGCTACCACTGGGACAACGTGCGCTCGCGCGACGCCGTCGCGACCTACAACCTCATGTCGTGGGACGAGGTGCGCGAGCTCGTCGGCGTCGACCTCGACCCGTGGCGCGACGCCGTCGCCCCGGGCCACGAAGACGGCTTCGCCGAGATCGACGTCAACCAGCCGAGCGCGCTCGCCGGGCTCGGCACCCTCCTCACCGAGGAGCGCCTCGACGACTGGAAGGCGTGGCTGCGGCTGCACGTCATCCGGGCATCCGCCGCGTTCCTCTCGAGCGACTTCGTCGACGCGAACTTCGCGTTCTACGGCACGGAGCTCACCGGCGTGCCGGTCAACCGCGAGCGCTGGAAGCGCGGCGTGAGCTTCGTCGAAGCGGCGATGGGCGAGGCCGTCGGCAAGGTCTACGTCGAGCGGCACTTCCCGCCGGCGGCGAAGGAGGCGATGGACGAGCTCGTCGCGAACCTCATCGAGGCGTACCGGCAGTCGATCGAGGCGCTCGACTGGATGACTCCCGCCACCCGCGAGCGGGCGCTGGAGAAGCTCGCGGCCTTCACGCCGAAGGTCGGCTTCCCCGCGAAGTGGAAGGACTACTCGGCGCTCGAGATCGACCCCGTCGACCTCATCGGCAACGTGCTGCGCACGAACGCGTGGGAGCACGACCGTCAGCTCGCGAAGCTCGGCCGGCCGATCGACCGCGACGAGTGGTACATGACCCCGCAGACGGTCAACGCGTACTACAACCCGCTGATGAACGAGATCGTCTTCCCCGCGGCGATCCTGCAGTACCCGTTCTTCGACCTCGAGCGCGATGCCGCGGCCAACTACGGCGGCATCGGCGCGGTCATCGGGCACGAGATCGGTCACGGCTTCGACGACCAGGGGTCGGCGTTCGACGGCACGGGAGCGCTCAACGACTGGTGGACCGACGACGACCGCGCGGCGTTCGAGCAGCGCACCGGCGCCCTGATCGCGCAGTACGACGCGCTCGTGCCCCGCGGTCTCGACGGCGAGCGGCTGTCGGACGATCACCATGTCAACGGCGCGCTCACTATCGGCGAGAACATCGGCGACCTCGGCGGGCTCGGCATCGCGCTGAAGGCGTATCGGCTGCATCTGGCATCCGAGTCGGCCGGCGCGGACGAGGGCGACGGCCCCGTGATCGACGGGTACACCGGCATCCAGCGCCTGCTGCTCAGCTGGGCGCAGATCTGGCAGCAGAAGGGGCGCGACGCCGAGACGATCCGGCTGCTCACGATCGACCCGCACTCGCCGAACGAGTTCCGCTGCAACCAGATCGTACGCAACGTCGACGACTTCTACCGCGCGTTCGAGGTCGGCGACGGCGATGAGCTGTGGCTCGACGCCGACCAGCGCGTCACGATCTGGTGAGCGAGCGTCAGGCGACCCGGCGCGGCGGGGCCGACGATCCGCGTGAGGCTCGGGGCGGGCGCGGTGGTCGCGCCGGCCACGGCGGTGGTGGTGCCGGGGGCTCGGGTGCTTCCGGGCCTGTCGGCGGGCGCGCGTCGGCACGGGCCGCGGGCGCGGCCGAGAGCGCGTCGCGGCGTTCGCGGGCGTCCGGACCCGGCGGCGTCGACGGGCATCCGGATGCCTCGGCCGCGCCACTGACCCGGCGCGGCGGTCGGGGCGCGGGCGGTGCGGGCGGCGGCGACACCTTCGCGCCGCGGCGGGCGTCGCTGCGGCAGCGATCGTTCATCGGAACGCTGAAGGCGCTGGATGCGCTCTCGACCTCGGGCGCTCAGGTGTCGGTGCGGGTGTCGGATCTCGACGGCGGCGACGAGGTGCTCTCGGGTGACGACCACCTGACGCTGCCGGTCGTGGGCCTCGGGGTCGTGCCGCTGCTCATCGAGGTCGCCGCGCAGATCGAGTTCGGTCAGCTCGACCCGCTCGAGATCATCGAGCGGCGGTCGGTCGACGAGGTCGCGCTCGCCGGGGTCTGGCAGCACCTCGCGGCCCCGGCGCTGCCGGTGCGCGACCTCGCGGTGCTGGCGGCGGCGGCCTCCGACGCCGCGGCGGCGAACGCGCTTCTCGCGCGGGTGGGGATCGGCGCCGTGCGCTCGCGCATGGAGGACATCGGTCTCGAGAAGACGGCGCTGCTCGACGGGTTCCGCGACGTGCGCGGCCCCGACGATGCGCCGCAGGTGGCGCTGTCGTCGGCGCGGGAGCTGGCCGGGCTGTTCGCGGCGATCGTGAACGCACGGGTCGTGTCTCCGGCCGTGAGCGCGCAGGTCGGCGAGTGGCTGAACCTCAACCAGGACCTCGCCCTGGTGGGCGCGGCGACCGCGCTCGACCCGTTCGCCCATGAGGACGACCGGTACGGGATGCTGTTCGTCAACAAGACCGGCCGCGCCGATGGCATCCGTGCCGATGCGGGCGTGCTCGCCGGTCCGCGCGGCGGCGTCTCCTACGCGCTGGTGGTCTGCTTCGACGACCTGTCGATCGCGCACCGCCTGCGCGCGCACGAGGCCTTCCGTGCCCTGGGCGCCGACCTCATGGAGTACGTGTTCTGACCCGCGCCGCGGCGCGCGTGGCCGGGCTGGCATCCGCGACTTGTGGGCAGTTGTGGAGGCCTCGCCGCACGTGACCCCGCAACGACTGTCAACGAGTTGCCCGGCGCCAAGGCATCCACCCCGCGTCAGAAGATGATGGTGTGGTTTCCGTGGCGGATGACCCGGTCCTGCGCGTGCCACAGCACGGCGCGGGAGAGCACCTGGCGCTCCACGTCGGCGCCGCGGCGGGCGAGTTCGGCGGACGACTCGGCGTGGGTGACCCGCACGGTGTCCTGCTCGATGATCGGGCCCTCGTCGAGGTCGCCGGTGACGTAGTGCGAGGTCGCGCCGATGAGCTTGACGCCGCGCTCCTTGGCCTTCTTGTACGGCTCGGCGCCGATGAACGCCGGCAGGAACGAGTGGTGGATATTGATCACCGGCACCCCGAGCTGCTCGAGGAACTCCGGCGAGAGGATCTGCATGTAACGCGCGAGCACCACGAAGTCGACGTTGCCGACGAGGAGCTTCAGGATATCCTCCTCCGACGCCGACTTGTCGGGTCCCGCGACCGACGGCACGTGGAAGAACGGCACGCCGAAGCTCCGCACGTCCTCGGCGGTCGTCGTGTGATTGGAGATCACCATCGGGATGCTGACGGGCAGGTCGCCGCGGCGGTGCCGCCACAGCAGGTCGAGCAGGCAGTGGTCCTGCTTCGAGGCGAGGATCGCCATGCGCTTGGGGACGGACTGGTCGGTCAGCGACCACTCGAGCGCGAACGGGTCGAGGGTCGTCGCGATGTCGGCCTCGATCGCAGGACGATCGGCCGCGAAGTCGGGCCGGTGGAAGACGACGCGCTGGAAGTACGCGCCCCCGCGGTGGTCGTCGCTGAACTGGTCGAACGCGACGATGTTCCCGCCGATGCGCGTGATCATCGCCGAGACGGCGGCGACGATGCCCGGCTTGTCGCTGCCGTGCACGATCAGACACGCGTGGTCGGCGGGGAGCTGGGGATCGTGCACGGGAGCCATGGATCGATTCTGCCGTAGTCGGTGAACACTGGATGCCGCGGCCCCGGTGCCGCGCCGCGCACCCCGCGGTGGTGCCGGACGGGACGCCGCACCGGGTGGCATCCAGCCTCGGTCAGGCGCGGCGCGCGCCCTCGCCGAGGGAATCGAGCTTCGCCCAGGCGATGTCGGGGTGGATGCGGCCGCCGAGGCCGCAGTCGGTCGAGGCGATCACCCGGTCGGGCCCGACGACGTCGGTGAACCGGCGGATCCGCTGCGCGACGAGGTCCGGGTGCTCGACGACGTTCGTCGCGTGGCTGACGACGCCGGGCACGAGGACGAGATCACTCGGCAGAGCGCCCGCGTCCGAGGCGTCCGCCCACGCCGTGAATTCGTGCTCGTGACGCACGTTCCCGGCCTCGAACGAGATCGAGCCGACGTTCGCCCGCAGGACGACCGGCAGGATGTCCGTCAGCGCGACGTCGGTCGTGTGCGGCCCGTGCCACGACCCCCAGCACAGGTGCAGACGCACCTGCTCCTTCGGCAGGCCCGCGATCGCGTGGTTGATCGCGTCGATGCGGATCTGCGTGAAGGCCTGGTAGTCGGCGATCGAGGGCTCGGGGGTGATCTGGTCGAAGTTCTCGGCGAGCGACGGGTCGTCGAGCTGCACGATGAGCCCCGCCTCGACGATCGCGCGGTACTCCTCGCGGAGGGCGTCGGCCCACGCGAAGATGTGCTCCTCGTCGCTCGCGTAGTACTCGTTGCGCACGCGCGCGGCCGATCCCGGCGCGATCGCCGTGAGGAAGCCCTGCTCGCCGGGGCGGAGCGCGGCGGTGAGGTTCCGGATGTCGGATGCCACGGCATCCTGTCCGCGGTAGACGAGCGGCCCGGTCGTGCTCGGGAAGGCGGTCGCGCCCGCGCCCGTCTCCACCGCCTCGGCGTAGACCGCGGGGAAGCGCTGCCGGTCGCGGCGGTTCAGAAAGCTCGTGAGGCGCACGTCGCCGGGCGACGACTCGACCGGCGGCTCGTTGAACGCGTTCACCTCGGTGAGCGAGAGGCCGCCGACGCGCTGGAACGAGTATCCCCACCATGCCCCGTAATCGACCGCACCGGTCATCGCCTTGCCGAACTCGCCATCGCCGACGAGGGTGATGCCGGCGGCGCGCTGGCGCTCGACGACGTCGGCGACCGCCTGGGCGGTGAGGGCGTCGACCTCGGGCGTCGAGCGCAGGGTGAACCCGTCCTCCTCGAACGTGCGCGCTCTGTTGGCGTCGATGAGCGCCTGCGTGCGCGGCAGGCTGCCGGAGGTGGTGGTCTGAACGGGCATGGGTCTCCTCCTGAGGGCGAGGCCTGCGGCGGGATGCGGGTCGAGGTGTCAGAAGGCTCTTTCCGCGGCGATCGTCGCGCGCGGCTCAAGGCGGAGGCTTCCGGTTTTCGAGCCGGCTCCAGCGTAGGCCCGTGCGGCCGGCGCCGCCGGCGCATGACGACGCATGACGCCCGCGGGTGGTTGGGGGTGCTTGCGCCCCGGTGGGTGTCGGGTCGCTCGCCGCTACAGAAACCGGCATCCGCGCCCGGATAAACCTGTGGCGGATGCCGGTGTGTGTGGCGCGAGCGCAGCAGCGCCGCGCCCGCGCCCGCGCCCGCCCCGCCTCAGCGCACGCCGCGCATGAGGCGCAGCACCGGCTTCACCGAGACGAGCAGCAGCACGCCGATCGCGATCGCGATGAGGCCGAGGGTCGTGAAGTAGGGCACCTCGTCGTCGGGGTTGTAGAGCGAGGCGAGCTGGCCGGCGATCGCGGTGCCGAGCGACACCGACAGGAAGAACAGCGCCACCATCTGGGTGTGGAACGCGTCGGGCGCGAGCTTGGTGGTCACCGAGAGGCCGACCGGCGAGAGCAGCAGCTCCGCGACGGTGAAGACGAACAGGATGCCGACGATCGCGAGCAGCGGCGTCGAGTTCGGCCCGCCCCCCGCGAAGGGCAGGAACATCAGGAACGCGGCGCCCATCACCATCGTCGCGAGCCCGAACTTCACCGGCGTCGACGGCTGACGGGAGCCGAGCTTCGCCCAGATCGCCGCGAACACCCCCGACAGGATGATGATGAAGATCGGGTTGATGGAGTTGACCCACGAGACCGGCATCTCCCAGCCGAACAGGTTCCGGTCCAGGCGCTGGTCGGAGTAGACCGTGAGCACCGTGAACTGCTGCTGGTAGAGCGACCAGAACGCGACCGAGGTGATGAACAGCGGCAGAAAGCCCCACACGCGGCTGCGCTCGTCGGAGGTGACGCGCTTGCTCGTGAGGATGACCGCGAAGTAGGCGACCGCCGCCACGATCACGGCGATGATGACCATGACGGCGAGGTTGTCGGCGCGGATCACGCCGGTGAGCACGAGCACGACGATTGCGGCGATCCCGACGAGGGCCACACCGATGACCATCGGGTAGCGCTCCTTCGGCAGCGGGTTCGGCACCTCGCGCGCGGCGTCGGGCAGGTTCTTGCGTCCGAAGGAGTACTGCACGAGACCGAGCGCCATGCCGACCGCGGCGAGCCCGAAGCCCCAGTGGAAGCCGAGCGTCGACTGCAGGAGGCCGGTCAGCAGCGGGCCGGCGAACGCCCCGAGGTTGATCCCGAGGTAGAAGAGCGCGAAACCGGCATCCCGCCGCGGATCGTCGGCCGAGTACAGCGTGCCGACGACGCTCGTGGCGGTCGCCTTGAGGCCGCCCGACCCGATCGCGACGAGCACGAGGCCGACGCCGACGCCCCAGAATCCGGGCAGCAGCGCGAGCGCGATGTGGCCGCACATGATGACGATCGCGCTGACGAACAGCACGCGCTCCGCCCCGAGGATCCGGTCGGCGACCCACGCGCCGAGGATCGTCGACAGGTAGACCGCCCCGCCGTACGCGCCCACGATCGACAGCGCGGTGCCCTGATCGAGGCCGAGGCCGCCCTGGGTCGCCGAGTAGTAGAGGTAGATCGCGAGGATGCCCTGCATCCCGTAGAAGCTGAACCGCTCCCACATCTCCACGCCGAAGACATTCGCGAGCGCCTTGGGTTGCCCGAAGAAGCGGGTGTCCTGGTCGCCGTCCGATGCGGTGCTGGATGCCACGGGCTTGCGTACCCTCATCCCCCGAGGGTACCGGCGCGGCGCGGCGCGGTGCCCCTTTGGTGCCCTGCGGTGCTGCGGAGATCTGCGCAACTGCGGAGGAATTCTGCCGATTAGATCCGCAGCAGTGCAGATCCCCGCGACACGGATGCCTCGTGTCCGCGCCGGATCCTATGCTGGCGCGGTGACCGACTCGCGTGCGACCCCCACCGGCCCCGACCAGACGACCGACCCGCGGCCGGCGCAGCGCTGCGCGTGGTCGATCTCAGCCACACGATCCGGGCCGGGCTCATCACCTATCCGGGGCTGCCCGCGCCGGTCATCACCCCGCACCTCACGCGCGAGGCGTCGCGCGCGACCTATGCGTCGGGCACCGGATTCGCGATGGACGTCATCACGATGATCGGCCACCCCGCCGACTGGACGGCGCATCGCCGAGACGACGGTGAACTCGTCGGGTGGATCCGGCCCGACGGCGACCACTGGGCGGCGATCGACCTGCTGGGACGCGAGGTGGCGGCATCCGTCGACTGGCTCGACGCCGAGGCGGCGCTCGAGGAGCGCGGGCTCGGCTACCTCGCCGACGTCTGGATGCTCGAGCGCGGCGGCGGGGCCGTGCGTGTGCGGATGGTCGAGGTCACGCCCGCGCGCATCGTCGTGAAAGTCGACGACTTCGGCGACGTCAGCCACGCGACCGAGCGGATCGTGCTGCCGTGGCCGATCCCCGCGCAGCTGCGGGCGCCGCGGCCCGGCGACCCCGACGGGTTCACGGTCGGGCGACCGGCGGTCGGCTGAGACGGCCTCGCTTCGAGGCATCCACCGCGCGAGCGCTGCCGCGTGCCGCAAAAACGGTTGTGCACAACTAGATTGCGTGCAATGCTTGCACCATGACGCCGCAGACCCTCGATGACTTCGTGTGCTTCGCGATGTACACCGCCTCGCACGCGACGACGCAGGCCTACCGCGAGGTGCTGAAGCCGTGGACGCTGACGTATCCGCAGTACCTCGCGATGGTGGTGCTCGCCACGGGCGAGCGCTCGGTCGGCGAGCTCGGCGACGAGCTGAACCTCGACTCGGGCACGCTCTCACCGTTACTGCGCCGGCTCGACGACCGCGGACTCGTCGTCCGTCGCCGCGACGAGAGCGACGACCGCGTGGTGCGGGTCTCGCTCACCCAGGCGGGGCGCGCGGTGCATGACGAGGTGATCGCGGCGGCGGGATGCCTCGTGCCCGCCTTCGTCGACAGCGGCCGGAGCCTCTCCGACCTCCTCGCCCAGCTCAGCGCGATCACCGCGAACATGCGCGCGCTCGCCGCCGACCTCCGCACCGCCGCCTGACCCGCGCCGCGCGCCCGGACCATCCACCCAGGAAGACCCCACGAAAGGACGACCCCATGGACATTCTCTACACCGCCGAGGCCCTCGCCACCGGAGACGGCCGCAACGGACACGTGCGCACGGCCGACGGACTCGTCGACACCGACGTGCGCGTGCCGAAGGAGATGGGCGGCGCCGGCGGCGCCCCGAACCCCGAACTGCTGTTCGCCGCCGGCTACGCCGCGTGCTTCCACAGCGCGCTGCAGGCCGTCGCCCGCGCGCAGAAGGTCGCCATCGACGGGTCGTCGGTCGGTTCGCGCGTCGGCATCGGCTCCAACGGTCAGGGCGGATTCGGCCTCGCGGTCGAGCTCGAGGTCAACATCCCGGGCGTCGACCCCGCGGTGGCCCAGCAGCTCGCCGACGCCGCGCACCAGGTCTGCCCCTACTCGAACGCGACCCGCGGCAACATCGAGGTGACCGTCACCGTCGTCGACGACTGATCGCCGCCGCGCGGGGCCCGGCGGTGAGCACGCCGGGCCCCGCGCCGGAGGCTCAAACGGTGGATGCCTCGTCGGCGGGAGCGCCGGTCGCGGTGGCATCCACCGTGGCGCCCTCCGCCGAAACCGCCCGCACGTCCCGCGCACCGGAGCCGCCGCGCCCGCCGGAGCCGCCGCGCCCGCCGGAGTCGCCGCGCCCGCCGGAGCCGCCGCGCCCGCCCGTGTCGCCCTGCAGCCCCTGCGCCATGCCGCGGCCGGTCGCCTGGCCCTGGATCACCTGGCGCAGGTCGATGCCCGTCGCCGCCTCGATCGCGTCGAAGCTGGCCCGCATGCTCGAGGCCGACTCGGCCGCCATGTGCGACGACGCGCCCTCGCCGCCGAGCACCGTGATCTGGCCGACCTTGTCGAAGCCGCGGGCGAACTCGGTCATCATCGGCACGAGCGCCTCGAGCGCCCGCTGGGCGAGCAGCGCCTCCTGGTTCTTGGACAGCGCCTCGGCCTCGGCCTCGATCGCCGCGGCGCGCGCCTCGCCGACCAGGCGCACCGATTCGGCCTCGGCCTGGGCGCGCAGGCGTGTCGCCTCCGCCTCCTGCGCGGCGATCTGGGCGCGGGCCTCGGCGGCCTTCACCTCGCCGTAGGCGGCGGCGTCGGCCGCACGCTGACGCTCGTAGAGCGAGGCATCCGCGACCTTCTTGATGTCGGCGTCGAGCTGCGCCTGCTTGTTCTCGGCGCCCTGCAGCAGCACCGCCTGCTCGCGCTCGGCGCGGGCGAGGGCCTCGGCCTGATCGGCCTCGGCGCGGGCGCGTCCGACCTCGGCCGCCGCGGCGGCGGAGTTCTTGTCGAACGCGGTCTGCTCGACGAGGTTCGCCTCGTCGGTCGCGATCTGCCGGGCGCGCACCTCGCGGGCCGCGTTGATGCGGGCGACCTCGGCCTCGCGGCGCACGCGCTCGACCTCGGTCGCGCCGAGCGCGTCGATGTAGCCGTTCTTGTCGGTGACGCCCTGGATCTGGAACGAGTCGAGGATGAGCCCCTGCGCGAGCAGGTCGCTCTTGATGCCCTCGGCGATCTGGTCCGACAGCTTCTGCCGGTCCTTCATGAGCTGCTCGACCGTCAGCGTCGCGACGACGCCGCGCAGCGCGCCCTCGAGCTGCTCGGTCGTGAACTGCTCGATCGCGCCGTCCTGGCTGAGGAAGCGCTCCGCGGCGCGGCGGACGAACTCCGGGTCGGAGCCGATCTTCACGAGCGCGACGCCCGACACGTTGACCGTGACGCCGTTGGATGCCTGTGCCGTCGGCTCCATCTTGATCTGGCGGGCGCGCAGCGAGATCATCTCTGCCCGCTGCGTGAGCGGGTTCACGAGCGCACCGCCCCCGGTGATCACCGAGATGCGCGAGGACTCCCCGGAGGCGTTCTTCTGGCTCTTGCCGACCACGACGAGCGCCTGGTCGGCCTTCGCGACCTTGTACCAGGCCCGCACCATGACGAGCAGGAAGATCAGGAGGATGATGGCGGCGACCACGGCGATCGAGACGATCACGAGCGTCCCACCGGCGGCGAAGATGTCCACGGAGCGAACCCACTTCCTTGTCGATGTCCTTCGACCGTATCGGGTGGGCCGCGTAGGCTGGTGCGATGACGACGCCTCCCTACCAGCCGCCGCAGTATCCCGCCGCCGCCCCGCAGCCGATGAACCCGGCCGACGAGCGCCTCTGGGCGACGCTCGTGCACGTGGGCGGGATCTTCTTCAGCTTCGTCCCCGCGCTCATCGGGTATCTCGTGCTGAAGGACCGCGGCCCGTTCGTGCGCGCGCACACGGCGACGGCGCTGAACTTCCAGCTGACGCTGCTCATCGCGAGCTTCGTCGGGTGGGTCCTCACGATCGTCGTCATCGGCTTCGTGATCCTCGCCGCGGTCTGGGTCGTGAACATCGTGTTCTCGATCATCGCCGCCATCGCGGCGAACAAGGGCGAGTGGTACACCTACCCGATGAGCATCAAGTTCGTCAGCTGACCTCTCGGCGGCCCCTCGACGAGCTCGGTGACCGGGCGGGCTCGGCCGAGGCATCCACCTGCGGCCACCCGCCGGTCTCGGCGCCGGCGCGGTAGGTCGCCCGCAGGAAGTCGAGCAGCAGGGCCTCGGCGTGCTCCGCCTCGCGCACCGTGCGGTACGGCACCACGAACTCGCCGAGCGCCGCGTCGAAGTACGCGCCCGGCACCCCGAGGTCCGCCTCGTACATCACCCAGTCGGGGCAGTTGGGCACGCCGCCCGGGTGCTGCGGCGAAGGTGGAACGCACCTCGAGGCCGTGCGCCGCGCACGGCATGAGTGAGGTGGTGAGGCCCCGGGCATCCACGTACAGCGGCACGTTCCACCAGTGGTTCACCCTCGGGGTGAGCGCGAGCCGCAGCTTGCCGACCATCTGCGTCCACAGATGCAGGGTGTCGCGGGTGTCCTCCCAGTCCGCGACGAGCAGGGCCGGCCAGGCCGGTTCGCGCGTGTCCATGGCCTCACCCTGGCGCACCCTCGTCGGCGCCGCCCGCGACGCCGGCATCGCCGGCATGCAGGTCGTCCTCGGCACGACCACCCCGCAGCGCGTCACCGACGCTGCCCAGGGGTCGGACATCCCGCTCACGCGCCCGGAGTGGTACGAGCTGTTCCGCGCCGCGCGCGTCGGTGACCGACACGGTGGCGCGGATAGAATCGAGGGATGCCGCGTCGCGGCATCCCTCTTCTTCGCGCCCTCCGCGCACGCGACCATTGGAGCCACCGTGGCCGAGCAGTCCCGCCTCGACAAAGTCATCGCCCTCGCCCGTCACCGCGGGTTCGTGTTCCAGGCGGGTGAGATCTACGGCGGCTCCCGGTCGGCGTGGGACTACGGCCCCCTCGGCACCGAACTCAAGGAGAACATCCGGCGGCAGTGGTGGCAGACGTTCGTGCGCGGCCGTGCCGACATGGTGGGCCTCGACTCGTCGATCATCCTGCCCAAGCGCGTGTGGGAGGCATCCGGTCACGTCGCGACCTTCACCGACCCGCTCGTGGAGTGCCTGCACTGCCACAAGCGCTTCCGCGCCGACAACCTGATCGAGGACTTCGAGGCGCGCAAGGGCCGGAAGGCCGAGAACGGCCTCGCCGACATCCCGTGTCCGAACTGCGGCACGAAGGGCCAATACACCGAGCCGAAGGCGTTCTCGGGTCTCGTGAAGACCTACCTCGGCGTCGTCGACGACGAGTCGGGGCTGTACTTCCTGCGCCCCGAGACCGCGCAGGGCATCTTCGTGAACTTCTCCAACGTGCTCACCGCCTCGCGCAAGAAGCCGCCGTTCGGCATCGGTCAGGTGGGCAAGGCGTTCCGCAACGAGATCACGCCCGGCAACTTCATCTTCCGTACCCGCGAGTTCGAGCAGATGGAGATCGAGTTCTTCACCCCGCCCGCCGAGGCGCAGGAGTGGTTCGAGCACTGGGTCGCCGCGTGTTGGAACTGGTTCGTCGACCTCGGGATCGACCCCGAGAACATGCGCCAGTTCGACGTGCCCGAAGACGATCGCGCGCACTACTCGGCCGGCACGATCGACGTCGAATACCGGTTCGGGTTCCCGGGCAAGGAGTGGGGTGAGCTCATGGGCGTCGCCAACCGCACCGACTACGACCTCAACTCGCACACCGAGGCGTCGGGTCAGTCGCTGACGTACTTCGACCAGGCATCCGGCGAGAAGTACGTGCCGTACGTGATCGAGCCGTCGTTCGGTCTCACGCGCTCGATGATGGCGTTCCTCGTCGACAGCTACCGCGAGGAGGAGGTGCCGAACGCGAAGGGCGGCACCGACACCCGCACCGTGCTGCGCCTCGACCCGCGTCTCGCGCCGGTGAAGGTCGCCGTGCTGCCGCTCTCGCGCAACGAGCGGCTCTCGCCGCTGGCCCGTTCGGTCGCCGACACGCTGCGCGCGCAGGGCTGGAACGTCGACTTCGACGACGCCGGCGCGATCGGCCGCCGCTACCGCCGACAGGACGAGATCGGCACGCCGTTCTGCGTCACGGTCGATTTCGACTCGCTCGACGACGACGCCGTGACCGTGCGCGACCGCGACACGATGGCGCAGGAGCGGCTGCCGCTCGACGGGCTCGTCGCCTTCTTGAGCGAGCGGCTGAGCGGGGCCTGAGGGTCGGGCGCGCGTCACGGGCGGGCGCGGTCGGCGCGGACGGGCGCGGTCGGCGCGGACGTCACGGACGCAGGAGAAATCACGCAGGCAGGATGGATGCCCCGGTAACCGTCCTGCCTCGGTGATTTCTCCTGCCTCGGTGATGCGCCGCGGCGACTTCTGGGGCTAGTTGTGCAGGATGACCTGGTGGAGGCTGTGGAGAAGCGGTGTTGTGCACCAGCGTGCTGGCCTCGGTGCGGTGCAGACGAAGGGTTTCGCGGGCTTCCGCCACGATCGCACCGACCGCCGCGGGGGCGAGGCCTCTGCCCAGGTGGTTCCGGTCGGCCCAATAGCCGAGGCCGGCGCTCTGAAACGGGCCGCGGCTGATCGCGGCGAGGTCGAACCGGCCGATGATCTCCGTGCCGTCGACGAGGGCGAGGGGATATCCCTCGCCGGCCGCCGTGGCGATGAGTCTGCGTTCGATGTCCTCCCGTTGGAAGCGCTCGCTGAAGAACTCCTCGTCGCGGAGCGGCTCCCACGGAGCGAGGTGCTCCCTGTTGCGCCGATAGGCCTCGGCGAGCACGGCGGCGTCGCCCGGCTGGACGATCCGCAGGGTCACATCCGGCGTGATGCTTCGGGTCTCGAACACTCGTCGATGCTAGCCGCCGCCCGTCCCGGTGCAGGGAAAGAGCGCCTGAGGCATCCCGCGCCGTGCCTCACCAGGCCTGACCGGGCATCACCGACGCAGGAGATATCTCGCACGCAGGACGGAGACCCCGGCAACCGTCCTGCCTCGGTCATTTCTCCTGCCTCGGTGACGCCGCCCGCGGCGCGGGTCGGCGATCAATCGAGCGCGAGAAGACTGGGGTGACGCGCCAGCCCGTCGCGCCCGTGCGTGGCGAAAGTCGTCATGATGGCGGCGAGGGGAGAATGAGATCCCTGCAAGAGCAGCGGGGAGCTGTCGGGGAACTGGCAGACCAGCGTGAGCTCGCGGACCTCCGGAAAGACCGCGGTGATCGCGCCGTAATCGAAGCTCAACCACCGACCTGACGCGTTGACGACCAGGCGCCGGTTGCTCACGAGTACGTGCGCCGTCTGCCAGTCTCGCCATTGCTCGGCTGCCTGAGCGCGGGCGTTCGAGCGGGCGATCCCGTTCGCGATTCCGCTCACCGCCATCGCGCCGATGACGAAGGCCGGATGCCCGTAAACGAAGCCGCCGCCGCTCGAGTAGTGCACGTCTTGGCCGTAGTAGCGGGCATACGTCATCGGGACGGCGGCGAAGAACCGTTCTCCGGCATACGGCGGCACATTCCACTGGTCGACGGACGCCGGGACGTTGCCGGAAAGAAGCGTTCGACGAAACGCGCGCGCGTTCTCCCACGCTTGAGCGTGCGCTTGCTTTTCGCCCATCTGTGAGAGCTCCGCTCGAGTGAAATGGCCTTTCCGCCGCCGTGCGCGGCGGTGCACAGAGATGCCTTGCCCGAGCGCGATCACCAAGAGGATGAGGGGCACGGCGGCCCCCAAAACAAGGAGACCCAGTCCGCCGAGTGCCGCGCCCGGTGGGATCGTGCCGGAGGAAGACGCGTCCCTCGCAGGCGTGGTGATCACCTGCGCACCCCACACGCACAGCACGTACACGAGCGGCGCGAGCGCGAGCGGGATGAGCCATCTCAGGTGAGTGCGCATGCCCCGACTCTAGCCATGGCATCGCGCCAGGCATCACGGACGCAGGAGATATCACGGAGGCAGGACCGAACCCCAGGCATCCGTCCTGCCTCCGTGATTTCTCCTGCCTCGGTGAGGCGGCTGGCGCCCCGCGGCGCGGGCAGGGCCGAAGCCGCCGGGGCTCAGCCCTTGACGGCCGCCTTCGCGGCGCGCTTGAACTCGCGCACCTTCGTCAGCGACTCCGGCGAGGTGATGTCGGCGACCGACCGGAACGACCCGTCTTCGCCATACGGGGCGGATGCCTCGCGCCAGCCTTCCCCGGTGAAGCCGTACTGTTTGCCCAGCAGCGCGAGGAAGATCTTCGCCTTCTGCTCGCCGAAACCGGGCAGCGCCTTGAGCCGCTTCAGCACCGTCGCCCCATCCGGGTCGCCCTCCGTCCACAGCGCCGCGGCGTCGCCACCCCAGTCGTCGACGAGCGCCTGGCACAGCGACTGAACCCGCGCGGCCATCGACCCGGGAAAGCGGTGCACGGCCGGCGTCTCCTTGAAGACGGATGCCAGGGCATCCGGATCGTACGCGGCGATCGCCGCGGCATCCATCGACCCGGTGCGCTGCTCGATCTTCAGTGGCCCGGTGAACGCCGTCTCCATCGCGATCTGCTGGTCGAGGAGCATGCCGATCAGGAGTGCGAGGGGGTTCTCGGTGAGGAGGGTGTCGGCCGCGGGGTCTCCGGTGATGTGAAGCGCCATGCCTCTATCTTCGCGTCAACGGCGCACCCGGTGGGAATCAGTCGGTTGTGACCGGCGAAGTGGCGCCTCGCCCATTCCTACTTCGCAGCTGCGGTTGCGCAAGGTCGGTGTTGTCGAAAACCCAGGTCGCGTGGGATCGAGGGTCGGCCTCCTGCAGGTAAAGACGCTGCCCCCCGACGTAGCGGGAGTTCGACGGGGCTTCAGGGTCGGGATCATGCGCGCCTGCGAACCGCGCGTTCCCGCGCGGCACGCTGACCGCGAAGGGCACCTCGATCCAGACCGTTGCGTCCCAGAGATCTCTGAGCTCGGGCCGGTGCAGGAAGATCCCGTCGACGAGCACCACGCCGCGAGGCGGGACCACGACCGGGTCTGGGGTGATCGACTCGTCGCGGGCGACATCCCAGATCACCGGCATGATTGGCTCGCCGCTGCCCAGCGGCTCGACCACGCAGCGGCGGAAGTCTGAGTATCGGTAGGAGCCACGATAGAACCCCTCCGGGCCAGGTCCCGCCGCCCGGCGAAAGCGGCGGGGATGGTGAAAGCCATCAATGCTGACTTGCACGAGAGGACGGCCGACCGAGGCGCGAGCGTGCGCCGCAATCTCATCGGAGAGATGTGACTTGCCTGCGCCATCGAATCCATCGAGAGCGACCAGGATGCGCGATCCCGAACGCACCTGCTGGATCTCGTGCCAGAGCCGCGCGATGGCCTTCAGCCGCTCACCAGACGGGACGAGTCCAGGTTTCCCGTCTGACTCTCCGTTGCTGGCGAAGCGCCGCGTGCCCATGGTCAGCGCACCTGCTGGTCGAGGAGCATGCCGATCAGGAGTGCGAGGGGGTTCTCGGTGAGGAGGGTGTCGGCGGCGGCGTCGCCGGTGATGTGCAGGGCCATGCGACCAGTGTGCCAGTCGCGCCGCGTGCTCGAGATCGCTAGTGTGGCCGATGTGACGAGTCTCCGGGAGTTGCAGGAGGGCGATGCTGACCGGGTGCGCGACGCGTTCGTATCGGATGCCGTCGAGATGAGTCGTCAGGGTGACGTGCGAGACCTCGCCTCAGCCCGCGCCTACGTGGATCGGATGCTGGACAACGCCGATCTGCGCACGCTCGTCGCTGTCGACGATGCCGATCGGCTGCTCGCTTTCGCCGCGGTTTCCGTCGATCGTGCGAATGCGAATGGCTGGGTGTTCTACTGGGCGCATCCCGATGCCCGACGCCGAGGCATCACATCACAGGTGGTGCGTGCGCTGGCAGACCGGGAGCTCGGCGAGGGCGGGCTGTACCGGCTCGAGCTCGGCTACCGTGCGAACAACCCTGGATCGGCCGCTGTCGCTCGTGCTGCCGGATTCGTTCGGGAGGGCCTCGAGCGTGAGAAGTTCCTTGTGGACGGGGAGCGCATCGATGTCATCACGGCCGCCCGGCTCAAGACGGATCCGGCGTGACAGGGGCTCCTCAGCGATAGATCTCGCGACGGTGGCCGACTGCCAAGACGAGGACCACGACTTCGCTGTCATTCACCTCGTAGATGATGCGGTAGTCGCCGACGCGGATCCGCATCTCGCCGCTGCCGCCTTTGAGTTGCAGGCATCCGGGAGGGCGAGGATCCTGCGCGAGTGCGCCGGTGGCTGTGAGGATGCGCCGCGCAACGCCGCCGTCCAGCTTGCGCAGGGACTTCAGCGCTGAGTGCGCGTAGGTGATCTCGTACTGCACGTGTCGCGGTCAGAGTCCGAACTCGGCCATCACATCTGCGTGAGATACGCGCGGTTCGATCTCGTTGCGAGCGGCCGCGGCGGCGAGAACGTCTGCCTGATCTTCTAGAGCTTCCAGAGCCCGGTCGAAGAAGTCCGGTGAGACCACCACTGCTCGACGTCCGACGCCGCGTGACGTGATCTCGACAGGCTCGCGCTGCGCTGCGGCGATGTAGTCGCTCTGGCGCGCACGGAACTCGGAGAGAGTGATAGAGGTCATGGCTCAATGCTACATCTTGTACAAGATGTGCGCACGGCTGTACGTGGTTAGTCAACATGCTGATCGAGCAGCATGCCGATCAGCAGCGCCAGCGGGTTGTCGGTGAGCAGCGCGTCGGCAGCCGCGTCGTCGGTGATGTGCAGTTCAGGCATGCGTTCAGTCTCGCAGTGCGGCGTCTCGTCGCGCCATCACGCTGCGGGCGCGGTCCCCGCGACCGGCATTGGCACGGCCGACGCCCGTGGGCGAGACTTGCGGGATGGACTACGACCTCGACGATGATCCGTCTCGCATCCAGCCCGACGTCGTGTGGGGCTGGCTCTCGACCGAGGCCTACTGGGGTCGGCAGCGCAGCCGCGCCGACGTCGAGACCCAGATCGCGGGTGCGTGGCGCGCCGTGGGAGCCTACCGGCGCGACACCGGCGAGCAGGTCGGCTTCGCGCGGGCGGTGTCCGACGGCGTCACCTTCGCCTACCTCGCCGATGTCTTCGTGATCGACGGTCACCGTGGGCACGGGCTCGGCAAGCGCCTCGTGAAACTCATGGTCGACGACGGCCCCGGATCGGGCTTCCGCTGGATGCTATTCACCAGCGACGCGCACGGGCTGTATCGACCGTTCGGCTTCGGGGCACCGGATCACACCGCCCTGGTCCGGCCCGCGCGCTGAGCTCGCGACGCTCCTGCGGTCCGACGGCGGTCAGGCGTCGGTCTTCGGCCACGACGTCGTGCGCCGTCCGCGCACGGGAAGCGCACCGGCCTCCCACGCCGGCCCGCCGAAGCAGGTCAGCCGCACGCGACAACTCTGGGCCGCTGTCGGCCGCGGAGCCCTGCGAGGATGGAGGCATGGCCGATTCGACCGAACCCGCGCGGGGAGCCGACGCGCTGCTGCGTGCGCGGCGCACCCGCGTCGTCGTGGTCGGCGGGGGCGTGGCGGGGCTCGTCTCGGCCCTCGAGTGGGCGAAGATCGGCGCACAGGTCACCGTGCTCGACGCCGCGGGACGCCTCGGCGGGTCTCTCGAGACCGCGCTGCTCGACGGCATCCCGGTCGATCTCGTCGCCGATGCCTTCCCCGCGCAGGCACCCGCGCTCGCCGGTGTCATCGACGAGCTGCGCCTGCGCGCCGACGTCGACGAGGCCGCGCCGCTTCCCGTCTGGATCGCCGGCCCGGCAGTCGCCGGGCGCGCGTCGAACGCCGCACCGCTCCCCGAGGCGACGGTGCTCGGCATCCCGTCGAACGCCTGGGCCGACGACGTGCGCCGGGTGATCGGCTGGCGCGGAGCGTGGCGCGCCTATCTCGATCGCCTGCGACCGCCGCTCACGATCGGGCACGAGCGCAGCCTCGGCCGGCTCGTGCGACAGCGCATGGGCGACCGCGTCGTCGACCGCCTCGTCGCCCCCGTCACGCGCGGCCTCTACGGCCTCGATCCCGACGAGGTCGACGTCGAAGCCGCCGCGCCCGGCCTCAGCACCGCGCTCACCCGCACCGGCTCGCTCGCCGGAGCCGTGTTCGACCTGCTGGCGCCGGACGGCGACGGCTCGGCGACGGCCCCCGCGACCCGTGCGACGCTCCGCGGCGGCTTCGGCCGGCTCGCGACCGCGCTCACCGAGCGGCTGCTCGACCTCGGCGCCGACCTGCGCGTCGATCACCGCGTGACCTCCCTCGCCGCCGCGCCAGACGGCACGTGGACGGTCCGCGCGCCGGCGCCGGATCAGGCGAGGGATCAGGCGCCGGATCAGGCGACGGATGCCGCGGCCGCCGTCCCGAGCGCGGCCAGCCCTCCGGGCGAGGTCGTCGTCGAGGCGGACGTCGTCGTGATCGCGACCGGCGCGCGGGTCGCGGCGGCGCTGCTGGACGGCGCGGGCATCCGGGTCGGCGCCGATGCGCCCGCGGCTCCCGTGCGCGACGTCGTCGACCTGGTGGTCGTCACGCCGGCTCTCGACGGCGCGCCGCGCGGACGCGCCGTCTATCCGGTCGTCGCGCCGGGCCGTGCCGCCCCGGGCGCGGCGGGGGCTGACACAACGCCCGACGTGGCGTCCGCCGCGCTGTCGGTCACTCTGCCCTCCGCCGAGTGGCCCTCGCTCGCCGCTGCGGCCGGTCCCGGCCGGCACGTGCTGCGCGTCACGCTCGACGCCGACGCCGCCCGCTCGGATGAGGCGACGATCGACCTCGCCCGCGGCGCGGCCGCCGCCCTCCTCGGCGTCGACCTGCCCGCACCGCACGCCGCCGGCCGGCGGACGGTCGTGCTCGAGCCTCCGGCATCCCGCCTCGGGCACGCCGAACACGTGACCGCGGTTCGCGGGCTGACGTCCGCCCACCCGGGCCTCGCGGTGGTCGGTTCGTGGGTCGCCGGCTCCGGCGTCGCCGCGATCGTCGCCGACGCGCTGGCGGAGAACGACCGCATCCGCAGCGCCGTGCTGTGGCCGGGCGAGGGCGCCCCGACGTCCGATGCGGGCGACGAGAGCGCCGGGCGCTAGCAGTGCCACCACCTCAGCGCAACCGCGGATGCCGGAATCGGCATACGGGGCTAGTCTGAGACGACATCACCATCGCTTTCGACCGTGAGGGGCAGCATGAAGGGCAAGATCGGGATCGTCGTGGGGCTCGCCGCGGGGTACGTTCTCGGCGCACGCGCCGGCCGGGAACGCTACGAGCAGATCAAGACGGGGTTTCTGAAGGTCTCGAACACCGACCCCGTGCAGAAGCAGGTCACCAAGGCGAAGGAGCTCGGCAAGTCCGCCGCGTTCGCCCTGCCGAGCGCGCTGTGGGACGGCGCCGTCAAGGTGACCAAGGCCGCCTCGAAGTCGGGCACACCCGGGCAGAAGCTCGACTCGGCCATCAAGGCCGGGAAGGACTCGTCCGACGAGGTCGCCCGCGGCGCCGAGACGACCGCCGCCGAAGTGAAGAAGACGGCCGACAAGGCCGTCGCCGACGCGAAGCGCGAAGCGAAGAAGGCGGCGGACAGCTGAGATGACCACGCCCCGCGGATTCCGTGACCGCTCCGACGACAGCCTGCTCACGCTGATCGGAGAGGTCCCCGAGCTCGTTCGCAACCTGATCGTCGCCGAGATCGACTCGGCGAAGAAGTGGGTGAAGTTCGCCGGCAAGCAGGCGGGGCTGGGCGGCGTGTGGTTCATCGTCGCGCTCTTCTTCCTGTTCTGGCTGATCCCCGCGCTCGGCGCCTTCACGATCATCGGGCTGTCGTCGTGGATGCCGGCGTGGGTGGCATCCCTCATCGTCGTCGGCGTCGTCGTGGTCGTCATCGTCGTCGCGGCCCTCCTCGGCCTGCAGCGGTTCAAGAAGCTCTCCAAGAGCGAGAGCCCCGCCAAGTCGATCACCGTCGACGCCCGCATCGTGAAGGACGTGGCAGATGAGTATTGAGTCCCCCGTGCCCCGCACCGCCGTGCCGCTCGGCATCACCGATCCCGTCGAGAGCGCGCGGGCGGAGTTGAAGGCGGCGCTGTCGGCGATCGAAGAGAAGATCAACGTGCCCAAGCGCGTCGCCCGCAAGACCGACGAGGCGGTGACGTCGGTGCGCAGCTTCGCCCGCACGAACCCGACGGGCGCCAAGGCCGCCGCCGTGGGGCTCGCCGCAGCGGTGGGGCTCGTCGTCTGGGGGATCGTGCGGCTGTACACGCGGTGACGGCCGCCGCCGTGATACCCCTGGCAGGCCGGGGGTATGCTCGTGTACCAGGCAGTGGCGATGACGCGCAGCTGCCGGCCCGCCGACCCGATCAGCACGGCGCCGTCCTGCACCGCAGACGGCCCGCGGCTACGGCAGGGCCGGACGCGCGAATCCCGTGCGCCCGACGGAGCACCACGAGAGTCGAGCATGAACACAGATCTGCAGGCCGCGACGGCCGCGAAGCCCCTCAAGGGCTGGCGCGTGCTCGTGCCGCGGGGCGGTCCGTGGGGTGACTCGGTGGCGGCGACGCTGCGGGCGCAGGGCGCCGTTCCAGTGATCGCTCCGCTCATCAACTTCGCTCCGTCGACCGATCAGGCCACGCTCGAGGCGGCGCTGGCCGATCTCGCGGCGGGCGCATTCGACTGGGTCACGCTCACGAGCGCGACCACTGTCGACGTGCTCTACGCGTACCGCGCCGAGATCCCGGCGACGACCCGCGTCGCCGCCGTCGGCGAGACGACCGCAGCCGCCCTGTCGGCCGTCGGCTACCGCGTCGACCTCGTGCCCGACGACGACAACTCCGCCGCAGGCATGGCCGACCAGCTGCTCACCCTCGAACCCGAGCCGCGGCGCATCCTGACCCTCCGCAGCGAGATCGCTAAGCCCGTGCTCACCCGCCGGCTGAGCGAAGCCGGCCACGACGTGCGCAGCGTCGTCGCCTACCGCACCGTCGGAGTGCCCGTCACCGAACGCATCGCGCACGACGTCGAAAGCGGTCGTATCAACGCGATCCTCGTCACGAGCGGGTCGGTCGCCGAGCAGGTGCGCCTGCAGTTCCCCGACATCCCGGCATCCACGATCATCGCCGCCATCGGGCCCCGCACCGCGAAGGATGCCCGCAAGGCGGGTCTCGGCGTCAACGCCGTCGCGCGCGAGCAGACCGTCGACGGGCTCATCGCCGCGGTGCAGAAGTTCCCCCTGCCGCACGCCACGGACGAGTTCGCCGTCTGAGACCGTCTCGCGCCGGATCTTCGCGCGCCGGATCGTTGCGGGTCTGTGAGCTTCGCGGCATACGGACGCTGGCAGACTGAAACGCATGGTGACGCTGCTGTTGGATGCCACGCGGCTGGAGGTCGTGCTCTCACCGATCGAGCGTGCGCTCGCGAGGCGCAGCGACCCGGTGCACGTCGACCGGTCGCACATCACCAAGGTGCAGCTCACCGACGACGCGTGGACGTGGCTGCGCGGGGTGCCGAACCCGGGCACGCACATCCGCGGCACGGTCGCGATGGGCACGTGGCGCTCGGCCGGCGCCGCCGATTTCGTCGTGGTGCGCCGGAAGCTGCCCGCCGCCGTCATCGACCTCGAGGGCGATGACGAGTTCACGCGCCTGGTGCTCACCACCGGGCACGGGCTCGCCCTCGTGCAGGCGCTGCGCCTGGAGGGGGATGACGCGGCGACCGAGGTCACCGAGATCGTCGCCTCCGCCCACGCGGGGACGGTGCCGAGGCGCGCACGCCCGCGGAGCGCGCCCCGACCCGCGACCGCGTAGGTCCGGGCGCGACGAGCTCCGCGCGGGCGACGCCGCTCTCGCGCGCGCTCAGGTGATGTCGCGGCGCCAGCTGACGAGCCAGCCGAGCAGCAGGAACACCACCGCGTAGCCGAGCATCACGAGGCCGCCGACCCACCATTCCAGGCCGGCGGTGCTCTCGCCGCCGAGGTTCGTGTAGATGCTGGCGCCGACGAGGGAGTCGGATGCCGCGCCGGGCAGGTACCTCGTCACGTCGGAGAGCCCGTCGACGAAGCCGCCGACGGTGCGGAGGATCGGCTCGATGAACTGCGTGAACGCGAGCACCCCGACGACCGCGGCGACCTGGTTGCGCACGAGCGTGCCGACGCCGATGCCGATGAGCACCCACAGGATGAACGAGAGCGCCATCCGCCCGATGAGCGCCCACGTGTCGGACGAGTCGAGCTGCGTGTCGACGTCGAACGCGGCGAGCACCGCCGCGCCGATCCCGACCGCCGCGACGATCGCGAGCGCCGCGTAGAGCGCGCCCATCACGATGCCGGCGACGACCTTGCCGGCGAGGGCGAGTCCGCGGCGCGGAGTCGCGAGGAACGTCGGCGTGAGGGTCTTGTGGCGGAACTCGCCGGTGACCATCAGCGTGCCGATCAGCAGCGGGAAGACGTAGCCCACCGCCGTGGCGATGCTGTAGATCACCGGCGGCAGGATCTCGGCGGGAAGCGCCGGGCCGTTGGCCATCTCCGGCGAGAGGGCGCCCGAGGCCAGCGCGCCGAAGGTGCCGGCGAGCCCGCCCGCGGTCAGCCCGATGTAGAGGAACAGCACGAGCCCGAGGATCCACCACATCGAGGTGGTGAACTGCTTGGTCAGCTCGGAGCGGGTCGCGTTCGTAAGCGACGTGCGATCGCGGGTCATCGCTGCTCACCTCCCTCGGCGGCGTCGCCCGGTTCGGACGGCGGCGCCGCCTCTCCGGCGGGGCTCGGCGGATCGTCTGCCGATGGCGGTTCCTCGCTCGTCCCGGCCACGGCGGGCGCGACGGCATCCGTTGCCGGGGCATCCTGCTCGGCAACGTCGGGCGTGGCGTCCACAGCCTCGGCATCCACCACAGCGGCATCCACCGCCGGGGGATCCCCCGCACCGTCCGCGGCCACCGTGCCCACCGAGGCGTGCACGCGCACGCCGTTGACGAGGTCGAGGAACACCTCTTCGAGCGCCGGTCCCTTGCGCTGCAGGTTCGACAGCGCGACGCCGGCCGACGCGGCGAGCGCGCCGAGCTGGGCGGGGTCGGCGCTGCGCACGGTGAAGCCGGTGCGCAGCGGCTCGTAGGCGATGCCCGCGGCATCCAGCGCCGCACCGAGCGCCGCGCGGTCGGGCGAGTCGATGACGGTGGCGTAGTCGCTCTCCTGCGTGAGCCCGGCCATGTCGCCCTGGTAGACGAGGCGGCCGTGGGAGATGATCAGCAGCGACGACACCGTCTGCTGCACCTCGGCGAGCATGTGCGAGGAGACGAGCACCGTGCGCCCCTCGCGGGCGAGCTCGCGCAGAAAACCGCGCAGCCACTTGATGCCCTCGGGGTCGAGACCGTTCGCGGGCTCGTCGAGCACGAGCACGCCCGGGTCGCCGAGCAGTGTGTACGCCAGGCTCAGGCGCTGGCGCATGCCGAGAGAGAACCCGCCGACCTTGCGGCCCGCGACGTCGGCGAGTCCGACGAGTCCGAGCACCTCGTCGACCCGGCTGGACGGCAGCCCCGCGGCCTGCGCGTACACCTTCAGGTGGTTCGCGGCGGTGCGCCCGGGGTGGAAGCTGGATGCCTCGAGCGCCGCCCCGACCGTCTGCAGCGGCCTCGTGAGGTCGGCGTAGCGGCGGCCGGCGATCGTCGCGGTGCCCGAGGTGGCCGTCACGAGGCCGAGCAGGATGCGCAGGCTCGTCGTCTTTCCGGCGCCGTTGGGGCCGAGGAATCCGGTGACCGTTCCGGGTTCGACGCGGGCGGTGAGTCCGTCGACGGCGGCGACGGATCCGAAGCGCTTCGTCACGTCGGTGAACTCGAGGACATGTCCTTCGGGCATGGGGGGCCTCTCGTCGGCGGGGGCGGTGAGTCCATCCTGGCCGAAAAAGGCCCCGGACCGGGGGAGGCCGCGCCCATCCGGGGCGGAGAGGCCACCGCGGGTAACGTGGGGCGGGTGAGCACCCTCGACGTCACTGCGCCCGAGCCGACCGTCCTCGCGCGCGCCGAGCGCGGCGTCGGGCACCTCACCCTCAACCGTCCGCGCGCGATCAACGCGCTCGACCTCGACATGATCCTGCAGCTGAGCGCGGCACTGGATGCCTGGGAGCACGACCCCGACATCGACGTCGTGCTGCTCGACGGCGCCGGCGAGCGGGGCCTGTGCGCCGGCGGCGACGTGCGCGGCCTGCGCGAGCAGATCGTCGAGGGCCGGGGGAGCGAGGTCGCGGTGTTCTTCCGCGCCGAGTACGCGCTGAACGCCCGCATCGCCGAGTACCCGAAGCCGATCGTCGCGATCGCCGACGGCGTCACGATGGGCGGCGGCATCGGCCTCGCCGGCCACGCCGCGGTGCGTGTGGTGACCGAGCGCTCGCGCCTGGCCATGCCCGAGACCCGCATCGGCTTCACCCCCGACGTGGGCGGCTCGTGGCTGCTCGGGCGGGCGCCTGGCCGCACGGGGGAGTACCTCGCCCTCACCGGCGGCACGATGGATGCCTCCGACGCGATCTACGCCGGCTTCGCCGACGCGCTCGTGCCGAGCGACCGGCTCACCGACCTGTGCGATGCGCTGCTCACCCGCGCCGACCCCGCGACGCCCGCCGAACTGGTGCTCCTGTTCGACGAGACGCCCGCGCCCTCGCGCCTCGCCGCGGCCCGACCGTGGATCGACGACGCGTTCTCCGCCGACACCGTCGCCGAGATCGTCGCGCGCCTGCGCGCGCGGCCCGAGGCCGAGGCATCCACGACCGCCGACACGCTCGAGGAGCTCTCGCCGACGGCGCTGACCGTGACCCTCGCGGCCGTCCGCGCCGCGCGCGAGCTGCCCGACCTGCGCGCCGCGCTCGCGCAGGAGTACGGCCTCGTGCTGTGGTTCGCCGGCACCCAGTCCGACCTCGTCGAGGGCATCCGCGCGCAACTGGTGGACAAGGACCGCGACCCGCACTGGAACCCGGGCACCCTGGATGCCGTGGCGCCGGACCTCGCCGCCGACGCGCTCGCCGCGGCGCCGACCGACCCGCTCTGGGGCGTCGACCGGGACGCGGACTGAGCGGGGACCGAGCGCCGGGTGGGAACGCGATGAGCGAGGGAACGGGCCGTCGCGCACGGCGCTGGTCGATCGGCACGGCCGTCGACCAGTTCTTCTTCGTCTTCGCGGGGCTCGCGGCGATCTGGCTCGCCTACCTCAGCTTCACCGAGACGTTCGCGATCGGATGGTGGGGCATCGCCGCGGGCATCGTCTTCTGGGTGCTGCTGGCCTACCTCGTGCTGCCGGGCGGCCGGCGCCTGCCGATCGTCGACGTGCGGCAGGTGACGGCATGAGTGCGGATGACGTGGGCGCGGGCGCGCTCGTCAGCGTGTTGACGATGCGCGACGTGGCGCTGCACTGGCGCACCCACCTCGAGGGCCTCAGCCGCGACATCGACGGGCTCAGCCCCACCGCCGACGTGTACGACGCGTCGCTCTGGGTCGTGCTCGTCGGGTTGGGCGTCGTCACGGTGATCTCGATCTCGACGGCGTTCGTCAGCTGGTGGGCGCGCGATCAGGAGATCACGCTGCAGACGACGCTCCTCTCGCTCGCCGTCGACATCCTGGTGCTGCTGGCGCTGTCGAGCCGCAGCGCTGCCGCCTATGCCCGTCGCGCCGAGAAGCACTGAGGCCCGCCATGTTCGACAGTCCGCTCTCCGCCTCGGCCTACGAGGTGCTGCAGATCGATGCGGATGCCTCGCACGAGGATCTCCGCAAGGCGTATCGGCTGCGCCTGCGTCAGACGCATCCCGACACCGGGGGCGACGCCGTCGTGTTCGTGCAGGTGCAGCGGGCGTGGGAGCTCGTCGGCACGGTCGAGGCGCGCGCCGCCTACGACCGCGGGCACGGGTTCGCCGACGCGCGGTATGCGCCGGACGGTGCGGGGGGCGCGGGTGGTGCCGGTGCGGGGGGAACCGGTGGTGCCGGTGCGGATGCCTCGTCCGGCTGGCGGCCTCGCCCCGCCGACACGCGTCCGCGGGCACGATCGTTCGGCCACCCGGGCGGGTGGCGCCGGGAACGCTACCTGACCCTCATGCGCGAGTGGGCGGGCCGCGGGACCGAGCTCGCCGACCCGTACGACCCGGCGCTCGTGCGCACGGCGCCGCGCGAGCTGAAGCGGCTGCTCGCCGACGCGCTCGCCGAAGAGGCATCCGCGCGCATCATCGCCGACCTCGGCATGGGCTATACGGTCTGGCACGACGTCGCCGCCGACCCGCGCGATGCGGCGCTCAAGCTCGATCACATCGTGCTCGGTCCGAGCGGGCTCTACGCGGTGCTCAGCGAGGACTTCGGCGGGCCCGCGCGGGTGCGCCGCGGCGAACTGATCGGCGACGGGGTGACCGGCGCGCCCATCGGCGACCTGGTTGCCGCGACCCGCGCCGTCGCGCGCGCCGCGCGGGTGCGCTTCAGCGGCGTGGTCGTCGTGCTCCCCGACGAAGACCTCGCGACCGCGATCGACGAGATCGGCAAGGTGCGCGGTCAGCCCGTCGCGATCGTGCGGCGCTCAGCCCTGTCGACGGTGCTGCGACGCGGCCTCACCGGCGCGCGCGACATCGGCGGCAACGAGCTGTTCGACGTGCGCACCCGGCTGCAGTCGGTCGTGCGTTTCGTCTGAGAGGACGCCCCGGCGGCCGGGTCACACCGCGGGCGGCGCCAGCAGTCGGTCGAGCAGTGCGAGAGCGGCCTCGTGGTCGACGCTCGCGTCGAGCAGCCACTGCGTCTGCAGTCCGTCGGAGGCCGCGATGACGAGCGCCGCGACGAGCGCGGGGTCGAGGTCGGCGCGGAGAGATCCGGACGCCTGCAGCGCGCGCACCCGCGCGGCGAGCTCGTCGCGCAGGCGCGAGAAGCGGTCGGTCGCGAAGGCCTGCGCCGCGGGGTGCGCGCCGTCGAGAGCCGACGCGACGAGCGTCGAGTACAGCTGCACCATGCCCGGGATCTCACGGTTCTCGGCCGCCGAGACCCGCATCGCCTCCGCAGGGCTGATCAGCGCGTCCGCGTCGCCGGCCCTCCCAGCATCGTCGGCCGGATCGGCGCCGCCGCGCGTGTCGTCGGCCGGATCGCCGCCGCGTCCATCGGCGCCGCCACGCGGATCGGCGCCCCCGTCGTTGTCGCGGCTGGCAGCCGCCTCCTCGAGGCGCTGCGCCGACTCGCGATACACCGCGACGAGCAGTTCGTCGAGCGAGCCGAAGTAGTGGGTGAGCGCCGCGTGCGTGACCCCGACCTCCTGCGCGATCGCGCGCAGGCTCGTGCGGCTGCCGCCCCGCTGGGCGAACACCTCGATCGCCCGGTCGAGGATCTCCTGCCGCCGGGCGACGCCCTTCGCGTACGTCCCGCGGGAGCGCGGGGTCTCGGCGCCGGAGGGACTCATGCGCAGAGCCTATCGGCGGGCTCGAAAACCTCCAAGCGGAGGTTCTGCGTGGCATCCGTGCCCGGTTAGGCTCAGAGAATGGCGATCGGCGTTGTGATGCACACCTTCGACGTGCAGCTGGCCGATCTCGACCGCGGCGTCTACGACGACCTGACCCTGCGTCTCGCGCAGCACCCGTCGGAGACGGCGGCGTTCATGGTCACGCGGCTCCTCGCCTACTGCCTCGAGTACGCCGAGGGCATCGCGTTCAGCGAGGGCGTCGCCGCGACGAACGAGCCGGCGGTGCTCGTGCGCGATGCGACCGGCGCGCAGACCGCGTGGATCGAGGTCGGCGCCCCCGACGCCGAGCGGCTGCACTACGGCAGCAAGCTCACCGGCCACGTCGCCGTCTACACGCACCGCGACCCGGCGCGGGTGCTGCCGCAGTGGGCGGGCAAGAAGATCCACGACGCCGAGAACATCGCGCTCACCTCCTTCGACCCCGGGTTCGTGGATGCCGTGGCCGACGCCGTCACGCGCCGGAACACCGTCACGCTGTCGGTGACCGAAGGCCAGCTCTACCTCGACGTGAACGGCACGAGCCTCACCTCGGCACTGCACCGGCACCCGATCGCCTGAGCCGGCGCGACCGCTCCCGATCCGCCCCGCGCCGCCGCCGCGGACGACGAAGGCCCCGCCGGGCGGATGCTCGGCGGGGCCTTCGAGGCGTGGGTCTTACGTGTCGTCGCCGTGGTGGAACGTGGCCTTCAGCTTGTCGAGACGCTCTTCGCGCGAGGCCTTGCGCTCTTCGTGACGCTCCTCCTTGAGGGCCTTGTGCGCGGCGCGCGAGGCCTCCTCCGCGGCATCCTGCTGCGCGTCGAGCGCATCGAGCACCTCGTCGAGCGTCCAGCGCACGACCGTTCCGCCGCGCTCGGCGACCGCGTTGTTGAGGATCGAGACGTCCTCCTCGACCGTCTCGGCGATGATCGCGTTCGTTCCCGGGGGAACCGTCTCGGCGAACTGCGACAGTGATCCCTCGGCGGACGCAGAAGAGCCGCTGGGCGCGGTGCGAGGATGGATGCCATGTCCACCTACGTCCTCACGGGGGCCGGCTCGGGGATCGGCCGGCTCGTCGCCGAGCGGCTGCACGCCCGCGGCGACACCCTGATCCTCATCGCCCGCGACGACCGCCGCGCCGCCGACCTCACCGCCGCGTTCCCGGGTGCCGTCGCCGTCGCGAGCGACCTGGCTGACCCCACCGCCCTCGCGGACGCCGTCGCCGCCGCGCTGCCGGAGGCGATCGACGGCATCGTGCACGCCGCCGGCATCGTCGAGCTCGGCACCGTCGCCGAGCTGCCGGTGGATGCCTGGACGAGCCAGCTCACGGTCAACCTCGTCGCGCCCGCCGAGCTGACGCGGCTCCTCCTACCGCGCGTCCGCGCCGCGCGCGGGCAGATCGTGTTCGTCAACTCGGGCGCGGGGCTCACTGCGCACGCGGGATGGGCCGCGTACGCGGCATCCAAGCACGGCCTCAAGGCGCTCGCCGATGCCCTCCGCAGTGAGGAGGCGGAGCACGGCGTGCGGGTGACGACCGTCTACCCCGGCCGCACCGCCACCCCCATGCAGGAGACCGTGCACGCGCAGGAGGGCGCCGCCTACCACCCCGACCGCTGGATCGACCCGGAGTCGGTGGCGACCGTCATCCTCACCGCGCTCGACCTGCCGCGCGACGCCGTGATCTCCGACCTCGCGGTGCGCCCCGGCCCGCGATGAGCGGTGCGGCGGGCGAGACCGACGCCGCAGGTGAGAACGGCGAGCGTCCGACGATCGACGCCCTGCTCGAGGACGCGCGGCGACGGCTCGCCGGGTCGCGGCGCGAGCGGCGGGGCGACTGGGTGCAGGCGCGCCGACTGCTCGGATTCGGGCGCGCGCCGCGCATCGTGCCCGTCGGAGACGTGTGGCACGTGGGCGTGCTGCTGATCGCGGATGCCGAGGTCTACGCCACGGGCGAGGTGCTGCGCGCCCGCACCGAGGCGCCGCGTGGCTACACCGCCGAGGCCCAGCGCGAGCGGTCGGAGCGCGCTGCCGCGGCGGCCCGCGGCGGGTTCGCCGACGGAGAGGTGGTGCATCTCGGAGCGGAGCCGCTCGACCTCGGGGCACTCCGGCGGGGCGAGGCATCCGGCCCGCTCTCGGTGGTCGCGGGTGTCGTGCATGTGCGCTGGAGCGCGTCGGGCGCCCCGCGCCCGCTCGCGGACTACCTCGACGAGCAGTTCGCGCTGCGGTGAGTGCGCGGAGCGTGCCGGCCGCGCCGAATCGCATAGCAAGCGATGGGCCCCCTCGTCCAGCCCTGCCGCACGATATCCCCGGGGTGAGGCGAGAGCCTAGGCTGATGTCGTCCGCCGGTGAATCCGGCGGACTGATCGATCAGCGTCATCCAGTGTCTTCAACCAGGGGAGTCTCGCATGCAGGTGTGGCCCGGATCCGCGTACCCCCTCGGGGCGACCTTCGACGGCAGCGGCACGAACTTCGCGCTGTTCAGCGAGGGCGCCGAGCGGGTCGAGCTGTGCCTGTTCGGCGACCGCGGGAAGGAGACCCGCGTCGAGCTGCGCGACGTCGACGCGCACGTCTGGCACGCGTACCTGCCGACCGTGCAGCCCGGGCAGCGCTACGGCTACCGCGTGTACGGGCCCAACGATCCCGAGAACGGGCAGCGGTTCAACCCGCACAAGCTGCTGCTCGACCCGTACGCCAAGGCCGTCGATGGCCAGGTCGAGTGGGGCCAGTCGGTGTTCGGCTACAACTTCGGCGATCCCGACTCGCGCAACGACGACGACTCCGCGAAGGCGATGATGAAGGGCGTCGTGATCAACCCGTTCTTCGACTGGGCGGGCGACCGGCAGCCGAAGACGCCCTACGCCGAGAGCGTCATCTACGAGGCGCACGTGAAGGGCCTCACCGAGCGGCATCCGGACATTCCGGAGGAGATCCGCGGGACGTACAGCGCGATCGCGCATCCGGTCATCATCGAGCACCTCAAGCGGATCGGCGTGACGGCGATCGAGCTCATGCCGGTGCACCAGTTCGTCAACGACTCGACGCTGCAGGAGAAAGGGCTGTCGAACTACTGGGGCTACAACACGATCGCCTTCCTCGCACCGCAGAACACCTACTCCTCGGCCGGCCAGCTGGGCCAGCAGGTGCAGGAGTTCAAGGGGATGGTGCGGGCTCTGCACGCGGCAGGCATCGAGGTCATCCTCGACGTCGTGTACAACCACACCGCCGAAGGCAACCACCTGGGCCCCACCCTGTCGATGCGCGGCATCGACAACGAGGCCTACTACCGGCTCGAAGGCGACGACAAGCGTTACTACACCGACTACACCGGCACCGGGAACAGCCTCAACGTCGGCAACCCGCACACGCTGCAGCTCATCATGGACTCGCTGCGCTATTGGGTGCTCGAGATGCACGTCGACGGATTCCGGTTCGACCTCGCGGCGACCCTCGCGCGCGAGTTCTACGAGGTCGACCGCCTCGCGGCGTTCTTCGAGATCGTCCAGCAGGATCCGGTGATCAGTCAGGTCAAGCTCATCGCCGAGCCGTGGGACCTCGGCCCCGGCGGCTACCAGGTCGGCAACTTCCCGCCGCAGTGGACGGAGTGGAACGGCAAGTACCGCGACACCGTGCGCGACTTCTGGCGCGGCGAGCCTTCGACGCTCGGCGAGTTCGCGTCGCGACTGACGGGATCGGCCGATCTCTACGAGCACGACGGCCGCCGCCCCGTGGCATCCATCAACTTCGTGACGGCGCACGACGGCTTCACGCTGCGCGATCTGGTGTCGTACAACGAGAAGCACAACGAGGCCAACGGCGAGCAGAACAACGACGGCGAATCGCACAACCGCTCGTGGAATTGCGGCGTCGAAGGCCCGACCGACGACCCCGCCGTCTTGACGTTGCGCGCCCGGCAGCAACGCAACTTCCTCGCGACGCTGCTGCTCAGCCAGGGCGTCCCGATGATCAGCCACGGCGACGAACTCGGCCGCACGCAGGGCGGCAACAACAACGGCTACGCGCAGGACAACGAGATCACGTGGGTCGACTGGGAGCACATCGACCAGCCGCTCATCGAGTTCACCGCCGCCCTGGCCCGCCTGCGCCGCGAGCACCCGACGTTCCGGCGCAGCCGCTTCTTCAACGGGCGGCCGGTGCACCGCGAGGCGGGGGCGCCCGTCCCCGACATCGCGTGGCTGCGGCCCGACGGCACCGAGATGCAGCCGGATGACTGGGAGTCGGGCTTCGGGCGCGCGATCGGGGTGTTCTTGAACGGCGACGGCATCCGCGAGCGGGATCGGCGGGGCCAGGAGATCCACGATCAGCACTTCTTCGTGCTGTTCAACGCCGGCGACGACGACGTGCAGTTCACGATCCCGAAGGCGGAGTTCAACCCCGAATGGGAAGTGCTCGTCGACACGGCGGGTCAGCGCACGGACAAGGCGCCACTGCGCGGCGGCGACGTGGTTGACGTCGCAGCGCGATCGCTCATGGTGCTGTGTGAGCACGAACCGGACGTGCCTGAGGTCGACCACTCGGTCGCCGCCTCGCTCACGGCGCTGACAACGCCCATCGACATCGTTCCCGCTCCCGCCCCGCAAGCCGAACTGGCCCACTGATCCCCGTGAGCCCTCGACGGGAGAGTGCGCCCGCATCGACCTATCGCCTGCAGGTGCGCGCGGAGTTCGACCTGGATGCCGCGGCGGACGTCATGCCGTACCTGCGCGACCTCGGCGTCGACTGGGCGTACCTGTCGCCGATCCTGCAGGCGACCGAGGGGTCGGACCACGGCTACGACGTCGTCGATCCCACCCGCGTGGATGCCTCGCGCGGCGGCCCCGAGGCTCTCGCCCGGTTCTCCGCCGCCGCCCGCGCCGCCGGGCTCGGCACGCTCATCGACCTCGTGCCCAACCACCAGGGCGTCGCCGCACCGGAGCAGAACCCGTGGTGGTGGGACGTGCTCACCTTCGGCCGCGCCTCGCGCCATGCCGAGTCATTCGACATCGACTGGGACCACGGCGACGGTCGCGTCGTGCTCCCGGTGCTCGGCGCCGAGCTCGACGAGGTGATCGCCGCGGGCGAGCTTGTCGTCGCGCCGCCGGGGGGCGGGGGCGGGGTGTCGGATGCTGAGGAGATGGCGGATTCTGAGGACGCGACCGCGCCCAGGCATCCTCAGCAACCTCCTCCTCCTCAGGAACCGGCGGCAGACGAGGAGACCTCGCCGGCGGAAGCCCCGTACGGCACGGCACGGTACGACGACCTGGTGCTGCCGCTCGCGCGGGGCACGGCGCCGCTGCGGGAGACGTCGGATGCCTCTGCCGTGCGCGACGTGCTCGCCCGTCAGCACTGGCAGCTCGCGTTCTGGCGCCGCGCCGAGGACGTGCTCAACTACCGGCGGTTCTTTACCGTGACCTCGCTCGCCGGGGTGCGCGTCGAAAGACCCGAGGTGTTCGACGCCAGCCACACCGAGGTGCTGCGCTGGGTGCGCGAGGGCCTCGTCGACGGGTTGCGCATCGACCACCCCGACGGGCTCGCCGATCCCGGCGGCTACCTCGACCGCCTCGCCGCCGAGACGAGCCGCGCCGCGGCGGCCACCGCCGAGACGGCCCGCGCCGAGACGAGCCGCGCCGCCGCGGCGATGCCGATCTACGTCGAGAAGATCCTCGAGCCGGGCGAGCAGCTGCCGGGCTGGTGGCAGACCGACGGCACCACCGGATACGACGCCCTCGGCGAGATCGACCGCGTGCTCGTCGACCCCGACGGCGAAGCGCCCCTCACCGACCTCGACACCGCGCTGCGCGGGTACGCCGAGCCCTGGGCGGAGCTCATCGCGACGACCAAGCGCGAGATCGCCGACACGTCGCAGGCCGCCGAGGTCGGCCGGCTCATCCGCAACCTGCCCGCGCCCGTCCGAGCGGGCCTCGGCGACGACCTCGCCCGAGACGCGCTCGCCGAGCTGCTCGCCGCGTTCCCGGTGTACCGCGCGTACCTCCCCGCCGGCACCGATCATGTCGCGCACGCCGCGGCCGAGGCATCCACGCGCCGCCCCGACCTGGCCGCCGCGATCGACGCGCTCGCGCCCCTCGCGGCCGAGGCGGGCACCGAGTTCTCGCGCCGGTTCATGCAGACGACCGGCCCCGTGATGGCCAAGGGCGTGGAGGATCGCGCGTTCTACCGGTACAGCCGGCTCACCTCGCTCACCGAGGTCGGCGGCGATCCCGCGCACTTCTCCGCGTCGGTCGACGAGCTGCACGAGGCGTTCGCGCGCCGCCAGGCGGCGTGGCCGCACGCCCTCACCGCGCTGACGACGCACGACACGAAGCGCTCGGAAGACACCCGCGCGCGCCTCGCGGTGCTCGCCGAGGTGCCGGAGCGCTGGACGGCGGTGCTCGGCGATCTGCGCGAGGTCGCCTCGACCGGCGACGGCCCGCTCGACGCGCTGCTCTGGCAGGCGGTCGTCGGCGCGTGGTCGGACGCCCCCGATCTGGCCGATCGCCTGCACGCCTACGCCGAGAAGGCGGCGCGCGAGGGCGGCGTCGGGACGACGTGGGAAGACCCGGATGCCTCGTTCGAGGGTCGCGTGCACGCGCTCGTCGACACGGCCTTCCGACATGCGCGCCCGATCGTCGAGGGGTTCGTGGGCGAGATCGCCGACGCCGGCCGCTCGAACGGGCTCTCCGCGAAGCTGCTGCAGCTGACCGGTCCGGGCGTCCCCGACGTCTACCAGGGCACCGAGTTGTGGGACCACTCGCTCGTCGACCCCGACAACCGCCGGCTCGTCGACTTCGACGCACGCCGGGCGCTCCTCGGTCGCCTCGACGAGGGGTGGATGCCGGCGGTCGACGCCACCGGCGCCGCGAAGCTGCTCGTCGTGACCCGCGCGCTGCGGCTGCGGCGCGACCGACCGGAGCTCTTCGCGCGGTACACGCCGCTGCCCGTCGTCGGCGAGGCATCCGCGCACGCCCTCGCGTTCGACCGGGGCGGCGTGATCGCCGTCGCGACCCGGCTGCCGGTGGGGCTCGCCCGCCGCGGCGGCTGGGGCGACACCGCCGTGCTCGTGCCGACGGGCCTGTGGCGCGACGAGCTCACCGGCGCCGAGGTCGCCGGCGGCGCCGTGCCGCTCGCGACGCTGCACGACCGCTACCCGGTCGCGCTCCTCACGCGTGTGTGACGTTCCGTGACGGTTGCTTACGAACCGTGACCGACGAGTGGTGTCGTCGTGGGTGCCGTGATGGGCTGAGGCATCCCGCACACCGCAGCGCGCCCGTGAGGGCTGCGCAGTCCAGGAGACGGCCCATGTCCCGCTTCACTCGCACGGCCCTCGCCGGGGCATCCGCCCTCGCGGTCGCCGCCCTCATCACCGCATGCTCCTCCGGCGGCACCGCACCCGCCGCGTCGGACGCCGCCGCCGAGCCGCAGCAGGGCGGCACGCTCAGCTACCTCGAGCCGCAGGCCTGGTCGACGCTGTACCCGCCGTCGGCCGGCTTCTACCCCAACGGCGGCCTCGTCAACAACATCACCGACCGCCTGCTCTACCAGAACCCCGAGACGCTCGAACTCGAGCCGTGGATCGCGACCGACTACACGGTCAACGACGACGCCACCCAGTACTCGTTCGACCTCCGCACCGACGTCACCTACTCCGACGGCACGAAGCTGACGGCCGCCAACGTCGTGAAGAACATCGACCTGTACGGCAAGGGCGACAAGGACCGCGCGCTCCCCGTCTCCGAGGCGATCAACAACTACGACCACGGCGAGGTCGTCGACGACGACACCGTCGTCTTCCATTTCACCACCCCGTCGCCGGGCTTCGCGCAGGCGGTGTCGACGATCAACTCCGGACTGCTGTCGGATGCCACGCTCGACCGCGCGAGCGAAGGCTTCGGTCCCGGCAACGCGAAGGACATCATCGGCAGCGGCCCGTTCGTCGTCTCCGCCGAGGAGATCGGCACCAAGACCTCCGTCACGGCGCGGAAGGACTACGACTGGGCGCCGCCCTCGCTCGCCCACCAGGGCGCCGCCTACCTCGACGGCATCGACTACGTCGTCGCGGCTGAGGACAGCGTGCGCGTCGGCACGGTCGTCGCCGGGCAGGCCGATATCGCCCGTGGCATCGAGGCGCCCGACGAGGCGCAGTTCTCGGCATCCGGTCTGTCGCTGCACGCCGCCGCGACCAACGGCGTCAACAACGGTCTGAGCTTCCGCTTCCGCGAGCCGCGGCTCGAAGATGTCCGGGTGCGCCAGGCGCTCATCGCCGGCATCGACCGCCAGCAGATCGTCGACACCCTGTTCACGAAGAACTACCCCCTCGCCACCGGCGCGCTCGCGACCACCGCGCTCGGCTACGTCGACACCTCCGAGTACTACGCCTACGACCCCGACAAGGCCGAGAAGCTGCTCGACGAGGCCGGCTGGAAGCGCGGCAGCGACGGGGTGCGCGAGAAGGACGGCGAGAAGCTCTCGCTCACGTTCAACGAGGCGCTGCCGCAGCCGCGGTCGAAGGAGGTCGTGACCCTCATCCAGGAGCAGCTCGGCAAGCTCGGGGTGGAGGTGTCGCTCTTCGCCGGCGACATGGCCGCGCAGACCAAGGCATCCACCGATCAGTCGACGATCCAGGTGTACCACTCGATGGTGGGGCGCGCCGACTTCGATGTGCTGAAGTCGCAGTACTTCTCGAAGAACCGCAACACGCTGCTGAACCTCAACCCTGCCGACCAGAGCGTGGGCGACCCCGAGCTCGACGCGCTGCTGCTCGCGATCGCGTCGGAGGCGACCACGCCCGAGCGCCAGGCGGCCTCGGAGGCGGCGCAGCGCTCCCTCGCCGACAAGGCGTACATCCTGCCGATCTTCGAGGAGCCGCAGGTGTTCGGCCTCACCGCGAAGGTGCACGGCTTCGCCACCGAGTCGGTCGGGCGCCCCTCGTTCTACGCGACCTGGCTGGCGGGCTGACCTGTCATGACGTATGTCCTCCGTCGTGTGGGCCAGGCGATCCTCGTGCTCGTCCTGGCCTACACGGCGGCCTATCTGCTCCTGGCCGCGCTCCCCGGCGACGCGATCATCGCGCGCTACGCCAGCCCCGAGCTCGGGCTCACCCCCGACCAGATCCAGGCGATCCGCGAATCGCTGGGCGCCGACCAGCCGCTGATCGTGCAGTACGCCCGCTCGATCGCGGGCTTCGTCACGGGTGACTTCGGCTCCTCGGTCGCGAGCGGCGCGGCCGTCTCCGACCTCATCGCCACGGCGCTGCCGCAGACGCTCGTCCTCGCCGTGCTGGGGCTCGTGCTCGCGATCATCCTCGCCGTCACGATCGCCTTCACCGCGACCTACGGCGCGACCCAGCCGCTGCGGCGCGCGTTCCGGGGCATCCCGCCGCTGTTCGTCTCGCTGCCGGTCTTCTGGATCGGCATCATCCTCATCCAGATCTTCTCCTTCCGCCTCGGCTGGGTGCCGGTGATCGGCGCCGATCCGGCGCAGGCGCTGATCCTGCCGGTGATCACGCTGGCGATCCCGATCGCGGCGCCGCTCGCGCAGGTGCTGATGCGCTCGATCGACGAGGTGCGCGAGCAGCCGTTCGTCACCGTCGTGCGCGCCCGCGGCGCGTCGACCTCGTGGCTGCTGTGGCGGAACGTCGCGCGGAACGCGCTGCTGCCCACCCTCACGATGGCGGGTCTGCTGTTCGGCGAGCTCGTCGGCGGCGCCGTGGTGACCGAGACCGTGTTCGCGCGCGCCGGCATCGGCCAGCTCACCGCGCAGGCCGTCGCGAACCGCGACACCCCGGTGCTCCTGGCCGTCGTCGTGATCTCGACCGTCGCCTTCGTCCTGATCAACCTGATCGTCGACCTCCTCTACCCCGTGCTCGATGCGCGGCTGCGCGGCCCCGGCCGGGCGACGCGCCACGCACCCACCACCGTCGCCAGCGAGCTCACCTCGGCGTCGGAGCTCGACGGCGACGTTCCCGCCGCCCAGCCGGACCTCGCCGCGGTCGTCACCGCCGGCATCTCGGACGGAGACCGCCGATGACCCTCGTCGCCCCGGGCGCTGCCACCCGCGTCGCCCCGTCGCCGGGCCCCTCCTCTTCGGGTTCCGGCGCGCGCACCCTCTCCCGCGTCGGGCTCGCGCTGCCGGTGCTCGTCATCCTGCTCGCCCTCGCGTGGGCGCTCTTCCCGGCCCTGTTCACCGGGCAGAGCCCGACCGACACGGTCGCCCCGTCGCTGCAGGCGCCGAGCGCAGAGCACTGGTTCGGCACGGATGCCACGGGGCGCGACCTGTACGCCCGCGTCGTCTACGGGGCGTCGCAGTCGATCGTCGGCGCGCTGGTGGCGGTGCTCGTCGGCCTCGTCGTCGGCACGGCGATGGGCCTCGCCGCGGGCGCGATCGGGGGCGCGGTCGACGAGGTGCTGATGCGCGTCGTCGACGTGCTGCTGGCGATCCCCGCGCTGCTGCTGTCGCTCAGCGTCGTGATCCTGCTCGGATTCGGCACGACGAGCGCGGCGATCGCGGTCGGAGTCACCTCGATCGCGGTGTTCGCCCGCCTGGCCCGCTCGCGGGTGGTGAGCGTGCGCGTCACCGACTTCGTCGAGGCGGCGTACGGCTCGGGCGGCACGTTCTTCGGCGTGCTGTGGCGACACATCCTGCCGAACTCCCTGACGCCCGTGATCGCGCTCGCCGCGCTCCAGTTCGGCTCGGCGATCCTGCAGATCTCGACCCTCGGGTTCCTCGGCTACGGCGCCCCCCCGCCGACTCCGGAGTGGGGCCTGCTCATCGCCGAGGGCCGCAACTACGTCGCGACGGCGTGGTGGCTGACGGTGCTGCCGGGCATCGTCGTCGTGCTGGTCGTGCTCGCCACCAACCGGCTCAGCCAGGCGCTGCGCGGAGGGGATGCCTCATGAGCACCGACACGACGACGGGCGCGGCCACGCCCGGTGCCACGACCACCGCGCCGCTCTTGTCGATCCGCGATCTCGCGGTGCAGTACCGCACCCGCACCGGGGTCGTCGAGGCCGTCCGCGGCGTCTCGTTCGATGTCGAGGCGGGCGCCGTCACCGCTCTCGTCGGCGAGTCGGGATCGGGGAAGACCACCGTCGCCCAGTCGGTGATCGGCCTGCTCGCCGCGAACGGGCACGTCTCGGCGGGCAGCATCGCGCTGAACGAGCGCACCGACGGCCTCACCGAGCTCGTCGGACTGTCCGAGCGGCGCTGGCGGCGCCTGCGCGGCCGGTGCATCGCCCTCATCCCGCAAGACCCCGGCAACTCGCTGAACCCGGTCGCGACGATCGGGTGGAGCGTCGGCGAGTCGCTGCGCATCCACGGCTGGACAGACCGCGCCGCGATCCACGCGCGCGTGATCGATCTGCTCGGCCGGGTCGGCATCGACGACCCCGAAGCGCGGTCGCGGCAATACCCGCACGAGCTGTCGGGCGGCATGCGGCAGCGCGTGCTCATCGCCGCGGCCATCGCGCTCGAGCCCGAGCTGATCATCGCCGACGAGCCCACGAGCGCCCTCGATGTCACCGTCGCCCGCACGGTACTCGACCTGCTCGACGATCTGCGTGCCGAGTCGGGCACGGGCATCCTGTTCATCACGCACGATCTCGCCGTCGCGGCCGACCGCTCCGACCGCATCGTCGTCATGCGCGGCGGCCAGGTGCAGGAGCAGGGCGAGACTGCCCGCGTGCTCGCCACTCCGACCTCGGAGTACACCCGCACCCTGCTCGCCGACGCCCCCTCGCTCGCCCGCGTCGTCGAGCGCCGCGCGCCGGATGCCTCGGCCGCCGCCGCGGCGGAGCGCCCCCTCGTCGAGGTGACCGCGCTCACGCAGGAGTTCCGCCGCCCCGGCCGGCCGCCGCTGCGCGCCGTCGACGACGTGAGCTTCACCGTCGCGCGCGGCACGACGCACGCCCTCGTGGGCGAATCGGGATCGGGGAAGACGACCACGGGGCGCTCGATCGCCGGGTTCAACCGCCCGACGAGCGGGACGATCCGCGTGGGCGACACCGACGTGACCGCGCTCACCGGGGCGCGGGAGCGGCGGGCGTTCCACCGCCGCACGCAGCTCGTCTACCAGAACCCGTACGCGTCGCTCGACCCGCGCCAGCGCATCGCCGACATCCTCGCCGAGCCGCTGCGGAACTTCTCCCTCGGCACCCGCGCGGAGCGCGCCGACCGCGTCGCGCACCACCTCGAGCTCGTCTCGCTCGCGCCCGAGCTCGCGTCGAGGCATCCGCGTGAGCTCTCCGGCGGGCAGCGCCAGCGCGTCGCGATCGCGCGGGCGCTGATCGTCGAACCCGAGCTCGTCGTGCTCGACGAGGCGGTGTCGGCGCTCGATGTCACCGTGCAGGCGCAGATCCTGCGCCTCCTCGCGCGACTGCAGGAGGAGCTCGGTCTCACCTACGTGTTCATCTCGCACGACCTCGCGGTCGTGCGGCAGATCTCCGACACGGTGTCGGTGCTGCAGCGCGGCCGCCAGGTCGAGCACGGCACGGCCGAGGACGTCTTCACGCATCCGCAGCACCCGTACACGCGGCAGCTGCTCGCCGCGATCCCGGGACGGTCGCTCCGCGCCGGTGCCGAACACGCCGCCGAACCCACCCCCGACCCCACACCCGACGAGCTCCCATCAGAAGAGGTGCACGCATGACCGGACCCCGTCTCGGGTTCTTCACCCGCCTGCTCGAAGAGGCCTCCGCCGCCGACCGCTACCGGTTCGCGCTCGAACAGATCGAGCAGGCCGAGCGCAGCGGCTTCGCCTCCGCGTGGGTCGCGCAGCACCACTTCGGCGAGCACGAGGGCGGTCTGCCCTCGCCGTTCGTGCTGCTCGCCGCCGCCGCCGAGCGCACCTCGCGGATCGGGCTCGGCACGGCCGTCGTGACCCTCCCGATCGACGACCCGCTGCGGGTCGCCGAAGACGCCGTCGTGCTCGACCAGCTGAGCGACGGGCGCGTGCAGCTGGGGCTCGCCACCGGCGGCACCCCATCGTCGTTCGCGGCGTTCGGGCGCGACTCCGACCGCCGACGCGAGATCTTCGCCGACCATGTCGAGGTGCTCCTCGACGCGCTCGAAGGACGGGGCATCCGCGGCACGTCCTCCCGCATCTACCCCGCCGCCGGCGATCTCGGCGAACGCGTCTGGCAGGCCACGTTCTCGGTCGACGGCGGTCGTCGCGCGGGCGAGCGCGGCGACGGACTGCTCCTCTCGCGCACGCAGCCGCGACCGGCGGATGCCCCGGACGCGCCCCTGCACGACCTGCAGCTGCCGATCATCGCGGCCTACCGCGACGCGCTGCCGGACGGCGCCCCCGTGCGAGTGCTCGCCTCGCGCACCGCGCTCGTCGTCGACCCCGAGAACCGCACCCGCGCGCTGGAGCTGGCCGACGCGGGCCTGCGCCAGCTCGCCCGCACGATGTTCGGGCTCGACACCGACGGCCTCTCGATCGACGAGCTCGCCCGCATCACCGACACGCACGTCGGCACCGTCGACGAGGTGGTCGCCTCGCTCGGCGCCGACCAGACCCTCGCCGCCGCGACCGACGTCTCCTTCCAGGTGCACTCGGTCGCCGCGACGCACGAGCTCACCCTGCGCTCGCTGCAGCTGCTCGCCGACGAGGTCGCGCCGCGCCTCGGCCTGTCGACCGGCCCCGAGGCCGCCGACGCACTCCGCCACGCCCACCGCCCGCTCGTGACCGCGCGCCCGGGCGACACCCCGAGGGAGATCTCATGACGACCGCGTCCGCCGACATCATCGACCTGCTCGCCGGCATCGCCCCCGGCGACGCGCTCGCCGCCGTGCGCGACCAGCGCGCCCAGGCCCGCGAGAACGCGCAGCGCAGCTTCGAGGCGCTGCTCGAACCCGCCGAGCCCGGCACGTTCCCGCTCGCCGAGCGCTACGCCGTCGCCGCTTTCGTCGCCCGGCTGCACGGCTTCGACGCGGCCGCCGACTTCTACGACGACCTGCTCGCCGACGAGGCGGCCGAGCTGGCGACCCGGGTCGCCGCGGCGGCCGCGTCGGGTCGTGCGGACGGACCCTACGGCGCGTACCGCGAGCCGAACCTCGCCGGCGAATCGGTCGAGGGACCGCGCTGGGAGCCCGAGCCCGAGCTCACCGCCGCCCTCGGTGGCCGACTCGCCGCGGCCTTGACGCACGCGCACCTGCTCGTCTTCCGCCCTCGCGAGGCGCGGGCTGCGGCGCTCCAGGCGCTCGTGGATGCCGGGTGGTCGGCCGACGACATCGTCTCGCTCTCCCAGCTGATCGCGTTCCTCACCTTCCAGCTGCGGGTGGCGTGGGGGCTCCGCGTGCTGGCCGCGGCGCCGGCATCCGCCGCCACCGTCCCGACGGCATCCGCCGCCACCGTCCCGACGGCATCCGCCGCCACCGTTCTGGAAGGAGCCGACCGATGACCGCGATCATCACCGAGTACGACGAACTCGCCCGCCCCGAGGCGTTCACCCAGCAGGGTCTCGGCTGGGTGCCCTGGCTCGCGCCCGTCGACGAGGACGCCCTCACCGACCTGCAGCGCGACGCGCTGATCGAGCCGGCGCGCGCGGCGATGCCGTACTTCCGGCTGCTCGCCCGCGACCCCGAGGCACTGCGAGCCCGCACCCTCACCGACCTCGACATCTTCTACAACGTCTCGGGCGGCCTCGGACGGGCCGAGCGCGAGCTCGCCGCAGCGGCCACCTCCCGACGCAACGGCTGCGTCTTCTGCGCCTCGGTGCACGCCGCCGCCGCGACCCGCGAGTCGGGCCGGGAGGCCGACGTGCAGCGCCTGCTCGACGAGGGCACCGGCGCCGATCTCGGCGACGATACCTGGAACGCCGTCGTCGAGGCATCCGTCGCCCTCGCCGACACGCCCCTCGACTTCGGCCCCGACCACATCGCGCGCCTCCGCGCCGCGGGGCTCGGCGACGCCGAGATCGTCGACGTCATCGGCGGTGCGGCGTTCTTCAACTGGGCGAACCGGCTCATGCTCTCGCTCGGCGAGCCCGAAGTGCCCGCCCGGCGCCACTGAGCGCGCCACGGCATCCTCTCCCCTTCCCGATCCCTTCTTCCCGACCCTTCAGCAGACAGGCATCCCGTGAGCATCCCCACCCTCCTCGACCACGTCGTGATCGCCGGCCCCGACCTGGGCGCCCTGATCGACTGGTTCGCCGAGCGCACCGGCGTCGTCGCGGCGCCCGGTGGCGCGCACCCGACCGGCACCGCCAACGCTCTCGTCGCCCTCACGATCGACGGCGAACGGGGGCCGCAGTACATCGAGCTCATCGGCCCGAACCCCGACCGCCCCGAACCGGAGCTGCCCGAGACCTTCGGCATCGCGACCCTCGAGAGCCCGAGCGTGCAGGCGTACGCCGTGCATCCCGCCGACATCGAGGCCACCGTCGCCGCGGCGCGCGCGGGCGGATACGACCCCGGCGACGTCAGCGATCTGTCGCGACGCACCCCCGACGGCACGCTGCTCGAATGGCGTCTGACGCGCGGCGAGTCGCGGCGGCTCGACGTGCCCTTCCTCATCGACTGGGGCGGGACGCCGCAGCCGGGGCTGAGCGACATCCCGTCGATCGAGCTCGTCTCCCTCGTGCGCACCGAGGCCGACCCGGCGCCGCTTCGGGCCGTGCTCGACGCGTTCGACCTCGGCGACGGCGTCGCCGCCGTCGAGCAGGCGGATGCCTCGGGCTATCGCCTCACGCTCCGCCGCGCCGACGGCGAGCTCGTCGAGCTGTGACCGGAGCGGCGAGCGTCGACGCCGAGGTCGCGGCGACGCTGGAGACCCTACGCCCCGAGCTCGCCCGCCTCGCGCGCGAGCTCTACGACGAGCCGGAGATCGGGTTCGCCGAGCACGCGTCGGCCGCGCGCCTCGCGGCGCTGCTCACGAGCCACGGCGCCGAGGTCGAGGTCGGCGTGTTCGGGCTGCCGACCGCGCTCCGCGCGACGTTCCCCGCCGCCGACGGCGGGGCGCCGGCCGCGGAGACATCCGACGTCGAGGCATCCGACGTCGAGGCATCCGACCCGGAGGCATCCGCCCCGCACTTCGCGATCATCGCGGAGTGCGACGCGCTGCCCGGCATCGGCCACGCGTGCGGGCACAACATCATCGCCGGAGTGGCGGTGGGCGCCTTCCTCGCCGCCCCGCCGCCCCCGGCCGTGGTGCCGCAGGGCGGACCCTCGACCGACATGGGCAACGTCAGTCGCATCGTCCCGTCGATCCATCCCTCGATCGGGCTCGGCGGTCCCGACGACGTGTTCCCGCACAACGCCGACTTCGCCGGTCTGACGGTGCTGCCGCCGGCGCTCGACGCCCTCGTCGATGCGGCTGCCGCGCTCGTCGCGACCGCCGTGGACGACGTCGCCGACCCCGACCTGCGCGCCGCGGCGGCGGCGGAGTTCGAGGCGTCCGGCGGTCCGTTCCGCGGGGAGAGCTGACCGGCACGCACCCGACCCGCGCGCGGCACGGCTCGCCCGGGCAGGATGGACACATGGGTATCGAGGTGTGGGCGCCGCGCGCGGCGCGAGTACGACTGCGGCGGCCGGGGCACGACGACGTCGAGCTGACGGCGGGGGATGCCGGGTGGTGGAGCGTCGACGTGACTCTCGAAGGCGGCGACGAGTACGGCTTCGTGCTGGGGGACGCGGAGGCGGCCCGGCCCGATCCGCGCTCGCGGCGCCAGCCCCGCGGCGTGCACGAGCTCTCGGCGTGGGACGACGGCACGTCGTTCGCCTGGACCGACGGCGAGTGGACCGGGCGCGACCTGGCAGCTGCTCTGATCTACGAGCTGCACCTCGGCACGTTCACCCCCGAGGGCACGCTCGACGCCGCGATCGGCAAGCTGCCGCACCTCGTCGAGCTCGGGGTGACCCACGTGGAGCTCCTCCCCGTCAACGGCTTCAACGGTACGCACAATTGGGGCTACGACGGCGTGCTCTGGTACACCGTGCAGGAGGAGTACGGCGGGCCGGAGGCCTACCGGCGCTTCGTGGATGCCGCGCACGCGGCCGGCATCGCCGTGATCCAGGACGTCGTGTACAACCACCTCGGCCCCTCCGGCAACTACCTGCCCGAGTACGGTCCGTACCTGCGCGACGGGCAGAACACCACGTGGGGCGCGAGCGTCAACCTCGACGAGCGGGCCGTGCGCGACTACATCACGGACAACGCCCTGATGTGGCTGCGCGACTACCACGTCGACGGTCTGCGGCTCGACGCCGTGCACGCCCTGCATGAGTCGGCGGGGAGCCCCACGCACATCCTGCAGGAGATCGCCGAGCGCTCCGATGCGCTCAGCGCCGAGCTCGGGCGACCGCTCAGCCTCATCGCCGAGAGCGACCTCAACGACCCGGTCATGATCCTGCCGCGCAGCGCCGGCGGATACGGCCTCAGCGCGCAGTGGGTCGACGACTGGCATCACGCCGTGCACGTCGCGCTCACCGGCGAGACCGCCGGGTACTACGCCGACTTCGCCGACCCGCAGGCGCTGCCGAAGACGTGGGCGGGCGGTTTCTACCACGACGGCACCTACTCGTCGTTCCGCGGCAAGAACTGGGGGGCGCCGGTGCCGCCCGAGGTGCCCTCGACGCGGTTCGTCGAGTTCGCGCAGGACCACGACCAGATCGGCAACCGCGCCGCCGGCGACCGGCTCAGCCAGAATCTCTCGTTCGCGCGGCTGCAGATCGCCGCGGTGCTGACGATGACGGCGCCGGGCACGCCGATGCTCTTCATGGGCGAGGAGTGGGGCGCCTCGACCCCGTGGCAGTTCTTCACCTCGCACCCCGAGCCCGAGCTCGCCGAAGCCACCCGCAAGGGGCGCACAGCCGAGTTCGCCGCGATGGGCTGGGACGAGTCGCTCGTGCCCGACCCTAACGACCCGGCGACGTTCGAGCGCTCGAAGCTCGACTGGGCCGAGGCGACCAGCGGCGACCACCGCCGGCTGCTGCAGGGCTACCGCATGCTCGCGCGGCTCCGCCGAGAGCGCCCCGAGCTCACCGATCCGGACCGCGCGGGCCACACCGGCGAGCACGTCGCGCCGGGGCGCTGGGTGCTCCACCGCGGCGCGGCGGCGGTGTACGTCAACCTCTCCGAGACCGACTGGGCGGTCGAGGTCGGCGACGACCAGGAGATCTGGCTGGCGACCACGACCGCGCACGACGGGGCACCGGTCGAGGAGGGCCCGGTGACGCTCTCGCCCGACTCCGTCGCCGTCATCGGACCGCGCCTCACCCCGCCGATGTCGCGGGGGCACGCGGAGTACGTCCAGGCCGAGTGACGCGCACGCCCGGGACTGTCAAGGGTCTGCCGCGAGACGGCCCCGGCGCATACCGTTGAGGGCATGAACGCCGCGGCCCGCTCAGGATCAGACCTCGCCCGCCAGATCGTCGTCATCTCGGCGGTGGTGTTCATGATCATCGCCGCGATGGTCGGGGTGGGCCTGTTCGGCGGCACGAATGTGCGCGACCTGCAGGGCGGGGCGCTCGATGCGGATGCCACGGTGCTCGCGCCGGGCCGGTCGGCGTTCTCGATCTGGTCGGTGATCTACATCCTGATGATTGCCTACGCCGTGTGGCAGGCGCTGCCCGGGCAGCGGGCGCGCGATCGCCAACGCCGGGCCGGGTGGTGGATCGCCCTCACCGCCGTGCTGAACGGGGGCTGGCTGCTCGCCGCGCAGTTCCTGACCCTGCCCGCCACGGTCATCGCGATCGTCGTGCTGCTCGTCGCGCTTGCCGCGACGTACCGCCTGCTCGTGATCGTGCCCGCCGCCGGGTGGGGCGATCGACTGCTGATGGATGTCACCGTCGGCATCCATCTCGGCTGGGTGTCGCTCGCGACCGTCGCGAACGTGACCGCGTGGCTCGCCGCCGACATCGTGCCCGCCGTCGACGAGCGAACGCAGGTGCTGTGGGGCGTGATCGTGCTGATCGTCGTGGCGCTGGTCGGTGTCGGCATCGCCGTCGGAACCCGCGGCGCCGGCCTCGTGACGCGGCTCGCGCCCGCCCTCACGATGGCGTGGGGCCTCTTCTGGATCGGCGTCGCCCGCCTCACCGGCGAGCCGCACACGGTCGGCGTCGCCGTGACCACGTTCGTCGTCGCTGCGGTCATCGTCGTGGCGCCCTGCGTGCGCGTTCCCGCACGCACGCCCGCCCTCGTGCGCTGAGGCCGGCCGCCCGCCTCAGAAAGTCTGGGCGAAGGAGCGGAGGATGCGCGGGGGCTCGCTCAGCGAGGCGGCGAGCACGCGCGCGGCGATCGCGTCGTAGTCGCCGCGGTCGAAGTAGCCGTCGTCGCGGTAGACGGCCATGCGCTCGGTGAAGGCGCGCCCCGTCGGCTCGGGGTGGAACTGGGTCGCGTAGAGGGTGTCGCCGACCCGGTACGCCTGCACGGGGCATCCGTCGTTCTCGGCGAGCAGCACCGCTCCGGCGGGGAGGGTTCCGGTGCCCTCTTTGTGCGCCGTCAGGGCGGTGAAGGTCGTCGCGAGCGCGCCGAACAGCCGGTCGCGGCGCCCGTCGGCGGTCAGGGTGATCGCGGCCGGACCGGTGTCTTCGGGGTAGGCGCGGGTGACCTCGCCGCCGAGCGCCCGGGTCGCCACGCCGATGCCGTAGCACGTGAACAGCGCAGCCGTCTCGCCGGATGCCGCGGCCAGCGCGAGCCGGGCGAGGCCCTCTTCGAGCGCGCGCTGCGCATCGGTCTTGCTCGACTCGGGGTCGCTGACGTTGAAGGGGCTACCGCCGACGACCGCGCCGCGCCAGCGCGCCGCGAAGTCGGCCGGCAGCGGGTCGCTGACGAGGTCCCACCGCTCGAGACCGCTCTCGTCGAGGCGCATCGCCGTGCGGAACGACTCGTACTCGGCGGCGGCCGCGCCCTGCTGCGGGCGGGCGCACAGGTACACGAGCGGGGCCATGCCGACGAGTCTAAAGCTGCGACACGCACACGTGCCTATCGTGCGGCGCGGGAAGTCACCCGGGTCGCCGCTCAGCGCGACGAGTTGGCGGTGCGCCCGCGCACGATGCCGATGAATGCCTCGACGAGCGGCGGCGTCTCGCCCTCGGGCCAGGCGAGCGCGACCGGTGACACGGGCCCGTCTGTGAGTAGGCGCGAGGTGATGTCTTTGCGGTGGTGCAGGCGGGCGAGCGACATCGGCACGATGACGACCCCCACGCCCGCCGCCACGGTCTCGATCGCCTGACCCACGGTGGCGGGCGGAGCGAAGCGCGGCGGCACGGCGCCGGCGACCGCGACGTCGAGCGGCGGATGCTCCGGCACGATCACGACCTCGCCGGCCAGGTCGGCGAGCGTGAGTTCGTCGGCGGAGGTCAGATGCGAGTCGGCGGCGCAGACGACCACCGGCACCTCGTCGTAGAGCGCGATCGCCTGCAGGCCGGTGCGGTCGGTCGGCAGCCGCACGAGGGCAGCGTCGACAGCGCCGTCGGTCAGGGCTGCGCGCTGGTCGCCGAGGTCGAGGGCGACGAGTTCGAGGGGGATGCCTGGCATCCGTTCTTTCCAGACGTCGATCCACTTGCCGGGCGTCGCACCCTCGATCGCGCCGAGTCGGAACGGGCCCGCGGGCAGTGCCGTGCGTGGGGCCGCGGCTGCGGCGGGAGCGGTCTTCTTCGCTCCGCCGGTGCCGGCCGCGGCGTGCTTGCCGCTTTTCGTGCCGGGGTTCTTGCCGCGCGATGCGCCGGCTTTGGATGCCGCGGACTTGGATGCCCCGCCGGATCGGCCTTTCGGTGCGCCGGCTCCCCGCTGCGGCTTCTTGCCGCCGCGGCCGTCACGCGCGCCGGATGCTGCCATGGGGCCAGCGTAGCCGCGATGCCGCGGCGCGAAGGCCTGGCACCGCGCTCCGAGCTGCACAGCTCGCGCACGAGCGCGCGACGCCTGCGCGAGAGTCAGGCCGCGAGGCGCAGGCCGCGCTGGTCGGTCGCGACCTTCTCGCCGTCGGCGATCTGGGTGTCGTCGCCGATCAGCGAACCGCCGGCGACGTGAGCGTGCGCCCCGACCACGGCGCGCACGCCGATCTTGGCCGAGGGGCCGATCGCGGCGCCCGATCCGATGTGGGCGTGCGGTGCGATCTCGGCGTTCGGGCCGATGACGGCGTCGGGTTCGACCCACACACCGCGGCCGATGTGTGCGCCCGCGGCGATCTGGGCGCCCGGTTCGATGTACGCACCCGCTTCGACGAGCGCGCTCGCGTGCACCTTGGCGCCGTTGGCGATGAGGCCCCGTCCGTTGACGTGCTTGCGATAGCGCAACGTGCGGCCCTGATCGTCTTCGATGTCGACGTAGTTCTTGCCCACAGAGATCCTCCTGCAGACTGCAACGGCGGTGCGGCCGGGATCATTCCCGCGCATGCGTGCGAGACCGCAGGGTCGCCGGCACCGGGGCGAAGACGACGGCACGCTGCACCGAGAAGCTGACTGCGAACAGGGTCAGATCGGTGACGATCTTCGCGGGCAGAGTGGCGAAACCCGCGTCGGTCAGGGCCGTCAGCATGCCGAAGCTCGCCGTCAGCAGCAGGGCGGCGAGCGAGAAGTAGCGCGCTGCGGCGGTGCGCAGCGGCACCTCGCGCCCCGCCCCGAAGACGAGGCCGCGGTTGATCGCGAAGTTCATGCCCGAGCTCGCCACCCGCGCGAGCACGATCGACAGCAGCAGCCAGCCGGTCACCGCCTGCAGCACGACGAGCAGCACCGTGTCGACGAGGAAGGCGAGCAGGGCCGACGCCGAGAACCGCAGCAGCGGCGCGTAGATGCGCGCCGAATCGGCGAGGGGGCGGAAATGACTCGAGGAGTTCTCGTCGAGATAGATGGTCGAGATCGGCACCTCGACGAGGTCGATGCCGGCGCCCGGGGCGGCCAGCAGCATCCGGAACTCGTACTCGAAACGGTCGCCCGGCAGCGAACGCAGCCACGGGAGCACTCGGGCGGGGAACCCGCGCAGCCCGGTCTGGGTGTCGCGCACGTCGCGCCCGGTCGCGAGACAGAACACCCGCCGCGTGAACGCGTTGCCGGCGCGGCTGCGCAGCGGCACCGGCCCCGTGAAGCTGCGCACGCCCAGCACGATCGCCGGCGCGGCCGGCGCGGGCGATGCGAAGGAGACAGGGGATGCCACGGCGGTGCCGCTGCCCGCGCGCGATCCCGATCCCGGGCCCGCGCCCGGGCCCGCACTCACGGCCCCCGCGGCGACCAGCGCCGGGGCGGGTCGCGCCGCCTCGAGCGCCTCGGCGACGCGGGCGATGTCGGCGGGCGTGTGCTGCCCGTCGGCGTCGGCGGTCACGACGTCTTCGCCCGCCAGATCGCGCTCAGCGATGCTGAAGCCCGTGCGCAGGGCCGCGCCCTTGCCGCGGTTGTGCGTGTGGTGCACGACCCGCGCGCCCGCCCGGGCGCACTCCGAGAAGACGGCGGCGTAGTCAGGGCCCGAGCCGTCGTCGACGACGAGAACCGGGTACTGCGGCAGGAGCGATGTGACCAGGGCGACGAGCCGGTCGTCGGGTTCGTAGGCGGGGATCAGGACGAGAGACATCGGGATCACTCCGCCGCGATGTAGAGGATGTCGCTCGTGGCGCGCTCGCCGCCGTTCGAGGGCTGGTTGACGACGACGCCGTTGAACCACAGCTCGCTCGAGCCGCCGCCGTCGAGGTTGTAGGCCGTCGTCGCGCCGAGCGAGATCATGATGTCGGCGAGTTCCGGCAGCGTCGCTCCGCGACTGTAGCCGGGGTCCCGGCCGTCGACGACGACGAGCAGAATGTGGCCGTCGGCGGTGACGCCGATCGCGGTGCGGGGCTGCTCGCCTTGGATCGAGTGGTTGCCGACGTACGTGTCGACCTCGACCTGGTCGATGCCCGACACCGCTGCGCCGCTCTCGACGATCGCGGGCCCGAAGCTGAGGGTGTTCCACACCCCGTCGGCGACGAGTTGCGCGGCGGTGGTCTGTGTCTCGTCGTAGACCTTGACTGTGCCGTCGCGGTACATCGCGAGGCCCTCGCGTGCCCCCGAATCGCGGAAGACGACGCCGTTGCGGATCACGATGCCGCTGTCGCGGAACCCGTAGTAGTCGCCGTTCACGGCGAGGATCGCATTGTTCGCCGCCGCCGTCTCGCTGACCAGGGCAGTGATGTTCTCGCCGAACTGGTTGTTCGCGAACGCGCCGCGCAGGCTCGTCGCGTCACTCAGCGTCAGGTCGGCGACGTAGTAGGTGATCGTGTCATCGCCGGTGCCCTGCGTGTAGGTGGTGATCGAGATCGACGTGTCGTCGGAGGTGTAGCTCGTCGCGGTCGTGACAGGTGTGGATGCCGTGGCATCCGTCGCCTCATCGGTCGCCGTGGCGCTCGGGGTCGCGGTCGCCGCCGCGGTGGCGTTCTGCGCGGCCTCGTAGGCCGCGACGTCGGAGACGACGACGTGGGGGACCACGAATCGGTCGAGGGCCCAGGCGGTACCGCCGGTCACGGTGAGAGCCAGCACGACCGACCCGGCGATGATGCTGCGCTTGAGTCGTCTGTTCATGCCCCCCAGTGTTCGCCGTGTTCTCAGGCGGGATCGAAGCACAGGCTATGCGAGGCCTATGCAGTGCGGCGCGGGCGGTGCGCCGCGCGCGGGCGCGGCTTGGGATGATGGATGCCGTGACCGACGCCTCCCCACCCGACCCGACGACCGCGCCGTCGCTGGTCTTCGACGACCGCGCGAACGCGCACTCGGTGGCAGAGGACGTGCTCGGGATTGCGACCGGCACCTTCCTCGCCTCGCTCGGGCTGCACCTGCTACACGCGGCGCACGCCGTCACCGGAGGCACCGCGGGCCTGTCGCTGCTACTCGGCTATGCGACCGGTTGGCCATTCTGGGCGCTGTTCACCCTCATCAACGTGCCGTTCGCCCTGCTCGCGGTGTGGCGGCGCGGGTGGAGCTTCACGATCCGCACGGTGATCTCGATCGTGCTCGTCTCGGTGTGGGCGCCCGTGCACGACGCGCTGTTCCCGATCGGGTGGATCGAACCCTGGTACGGCACGCTCGCCGGCAACCTGCTCGCCGGCGTCGGCGTGCTGATCCTGTTCCGCCACCGCTCGAGCATCGGCGGCATCAACATCATCGGCCTCGAAGTGCAGGACCGCACCGGCTTTCGCGCCGGCTGGACGATGATGATCTTCGACCTCGTGATCATCCTGTGCGCGCTGTGGGTCATTCCGTGGCCGAACGTCGTGATGAGCGCGGCCGGCGCGGTGCTGCTGAACCTCGTGCTCGCCCTCAACCACCGGCCGGGGCGGTACCTCGGGCACTGACCGCGCCGTCAGGTCTGGCACACGGGGCACCAGAACACGATGCGCTCGCTCGTCTCGGTCGCACCGAGTTCGGTGCGGCGGATGAGGGTGCCGCAGCGCCGGCACGGGCGGCGCTCGCGGCGGTAGACCCAGTTCTGCTGGCCGGGTCGCGTGTTCCCCGTGAAGGTGCGCCCGTTGCGGTCGCGGTTCGCGCGGATCATGCGGGCGGCCGTGTCGACGAGGCCCGCGACGACCGGGGCATCCAGCTCGCTCGCCGGCCGCATGGGCAGCAGGCCGCGCACGAACAGCAGCTCGTTGGCGTACTCGTTGCCGAGCCCGGCGAGGTTGCGTTGGTCGAGGATCGCCACGTGCACGGGCCTGGGGTCGGATGCCACGCGCCGCGCTGCCTCGGCGGCGTCCCAATCGGGGCCCAGCAGGTCGGGGCCGAGGTGGCCGACGAGCGAGTCTTCGTCGGCGGTGCGCACGAGATCGACCATCGCGATCTCGAATCCGACGGCGACCGCGTGCTCGGTGCCGACGATCGCGCGCGCCTGGAAGGCGGGGGATCGCCAGCGCTCGCCCGGCGCGAAGACGAGCCAGCGGCCCTCCATCTTGAGGTGCGAGTGCAGCGTGTAGTCACCGATGCGCATCAGCAGGTGCTTGCCGCGCGGCACCACGGCCTGCACCGTCTCGCCGGTGAGGTCGGCGGTCGCGTGCGCCGGTACGCGGATGTCGAAGCGCGTGACCTCGTGGCCTGCGAGCGCCTCGTCGAGGCGGCGCGCGGCGCGGAAGACGGTGTCACCCTCGGGCACGGGTGCCCCGTTCCCCGGCCCGGGCCGTCATCGCGCGCGCCGCAGCGTCAGCCCGCGGCTCGACTCGACGAAGCCCGCCGCGAGCAGCGCGCGCCCGACCGGGGTGCCGTAGACGAACGCGCCCGACACCTGTTCGACGGTGAGGGTGTCGAGCCGGTGGGCGCGCGACGTCTCGACGAGCGAGCGCGCCGCGGCGGCGAGCACCTCTTCGTTCTCGCTGAACGCGAGCGCCGACCGGCCGCCGCGCTCGAGGTAGAGCACGAGCGCGCCGTCGACGAGCGTCACGAGGCCGCCCGCCTTGCGCCCCGGGCGGTGCCCGACGCCGTCGAGGGCCGGCCAGGCCAGCGCGGCGCCGTAAGGGTTGGCCGGATCGGTCGCGGCGAGGGTCAGAGCGCCGAGCGGCGCAGGGTCGGGTAGCGCGGCGAACTCGCGCAGCCGGTCGACCGTGGCCGAGGCCGCGAACTGCGCCGCGCCGAGCTGCTCGATGAAGTAGCCGCGACGGGTGTGACCCGAGTCTTCGAACCCGGCGAGAATCCGGTACGCCTGCGCGAAACCGCCCGGCATCCCCTCGGCCTGCACGCTGCCGCGGGTGACGACCCCGTAGCGGTCGAGCAGCAGGCTGGCGGCGGCCGTGGCCCGCAGCACGTCGTCGCCGCTCGGTGCGGGCAGGATCGACCACCGGCCGCCGATCAAGGGAGGCCGCTGCGGGGCAGCTGTGGCCCCGGCCGGGCGGGTGGGCAGCGGCATCCCTCGGAACATCCGCGCGCGCGGCGTGCGCCGCACGGTGCGGTGCGCCTGCGATCCGCCGCCGAGCAGGGCGCGCACGGGGGCGAAGGTGTCGTTGGTGACGCGGCCCGTCCAGGTGAGGTTCCAGAGGGCGTCGATGACGGACTGCTCGTTCTCGGCGCCCGCCGCCGCGGCGAGCTGCCCCGCGAAGTACGCGCCGCCGTTCGTGAGCTGGTCGAGCACGCGCTGCTCGAGGTCGGTCGGCGGCTCGGGGTCGTCGGGCGGGGTCAGGGTGAGGGCCACGGTGTCGGCCGGGTGCAGGGCGATCCAGCCGTCGCGGCCGGGCAGCGAGCCGTGACCCGACCAGACCACCTCGCCGGTCGCCGTCAGCTCGTCGAGCATGGTCGAGCGGTAGTCCGACACCCGCGCGGGCAGGATCAGCGACTCCCACGCGCTCGCGGGCAGCGGCACTCCGGCCAGCTGCTCGATCGCGGCGAGCACGCCGTCGATGCCCTCGAGCGGCCGCCCGCCCGCCGACCCCGCAACGTGCTGCCACGAAGGGAGGAAGCGGGCGAACGCCTGCGGCGGCACGGGCTCGACGGTGCCGCGGATGGCCGCGAGCGAGCGCAGCCGCAATCGGCGCAGCACCTCGGCGTCGCACCACTCGAGGTCGTCTCCCGCGCTTGCACCGCCCGTTGCGCCCGCGCCGGGGCTGGGGAGGAAGAATCCGCTCGCAAGACGGCCCTGCGACTCGAGCCGTTGCAGCGTCTGGCGGGCGACGGCCGTGCCGAGGCCGAAGCGCGCGGCGACGTCTGCCGTGCGGAACGGTCCGTGGGTGCGCGCGAAGCGCGCGACGAGGTCGGCGAGCGGATCGACGACCGGCTCGAGGAACGCGTTCGGGATGCCGACGGGCAGCGCCGCCCCGAGGGCGTCACGGAGCCTCCCGGCGTCTTCGATCTGCGCCACCCGCTGCGCGCCCGCGATCGCCACGGGGATCGCGCGGCGCGCGGTCACCAGCTCGTCGAGGTACGCGGCCGCGGTGCGTTCGTCGGCCGGCGGGGGGGCGGCGGCCTCGGCATCCGTCTTCTCGCCCTGCCGTTCGCCCTGCTTGTCGGCTTGCAGACGCAGCGCGACCTCGTCGGCGCTGAGCGGTCCGAGCAGGCGAAGCAGGTCGGCGATGCCTTCCACGCCGCGCACGCGCCGGTCGGGGGCGAGGCGCTGCGCCTCGGCTTCGAACTGCGCGATGACGCCCGGGTCGAGCAGTTCGCGCATCTCGACCTTGCCGAGCAGCTCACTGAGCAGAGCCGGGTCGACCGACAGCGCGGCCGCGCGACGCTCGGCGAGCGGCGAGTCGCCCTCGTACATGAACGCGCCGACATATCCGAACAGCAGGTCGCGTGCGAAGGGCGACGGCTGTGACGTGGTCGTCTCGACGAGACGGATGCGGCGGTCGCCGATCGATCGCGCGATGCGCAGCAGCGACGGCAGGTCGTAGACGTCTTGCAGCACCTCGCGCAGCGTCTCGAGGATGATCGGGAACGTCGGGTGGTTCTTCGCCACCTCGAGCAGTTGCGCCGACTTCTGGCGCTGCTGCCACAGGGGCGAGCGCTTGTTCGGATTCAGCCGCGGCAGCAGCAGGGCGCGCGCCGCGCACTCGCGGAAGCGAGAGGCGAACAGGGCAGAGCCCCCGACCTCGTCGGTCACGATCTGCTCGAGCTCGTCGGGCTCGAACACGAACAGCTCGGCACCCGGTGGCTCGCTTTCGGCGTCGGGCACCCGCACGATGATGCCGTCGTCGCTCGCGACCGCCGATCCATCGACGCCGAGTCGCTCACGGATGCGCGCGTTCACGGCAAGGGCCCACGGCCCGTGCACATGCATGCCGTACGGGGAATGCAAGATGATGCGCCAGTCGCCGACCTCGTCGCGTGAGCGCTCGACGGTCAGCGTGCGGTCGGTCGGCAGCGTGCCCGTCGCCTCTTTCTGCTCGGAGAGGTAGGCGAGCAGATTGCCGATCGCGTTGTCGTCGAGCCCCGATTCGCGCAGCCTCGCGGTGGCCTTCTCGGGGGCCGAGCCCGCGACCTCGCGCGAGAACTGGCCGAGCGCCTCGCCCAGTTCGGCGGGCCGGCCGAGCCCGTCGCCGTGCCAGAACGGCAGCTTTCCGGGCTGGCCGAACGCGGGCAGCACGTTGACGCGGTCGTGGGTGATCTCGACGATCCGCCAACTCGTCGTGCCGAGGGTGAACACATCGTTCACGCGCGACTCGTAGACCATCTCTTCGTCGAGCTCGCCCACGCGGGCGTTCCGGGTCTCACCCGCGACGAAGACGCCGAACAGGCCGCGGTCGGGGATGGTGCCGCCGCTCGTCACCGCGACGCGCTGCGCGCCGGGGCGGCCGGTGAGCGTGCCGTGATCGCGATCCCACACGACGCGCGGCCGCAGCTCGGCGAACTCGTCGGACGGGTACTTGCCGGCGAGCAGGTCGAGCGTCGCCTCGTAGGCCGAGCGCGGCAGCGTGCGGAAGGGCGCCGAGCGGCGGACAGTCTCGAACCATTCCTCGACGTCGATCGCGCCCGTCGCGCACGCCGCGATCGTCTGCTGCGCGAGGATGTCGAGCGGATTCGCGGGCACCGCGATCGCCTCGATCTGACCGGCGAGCATCCGCTCGGTGACGACGGCGGTGTGCAGCACATCGCCGCGGTGCTTGGGAAAGAGCGCCGCGCGACTGATCTCGCCGACCTGGTGGCCCGCGCGCCCGACGCGCTGCAGGCCTGATGCCGCGGACGGCGGCGCCTCGACCTGGATGACGAGGTCGACCGCCCCCATGTCGATGCCGAGTTCGAGCGAGCTCGTCGCGACGACGCAGCGCAGCACGCCGCTCTTCAGCTCGTCTTCGACCTGCGCACGCTGCTCTTTCGACACCGACCCGTGGTGCGCCTTCGCGAGCACGGGCTCGGCGCCCGCCGACGCTCCAGCCTGCGCCATCATGGCGGCGGGGACCGCCGGCTCGGGTGTCTCGAGCCCGAGCCGTTCGGCGTAGATCTCGTTGAGGCGCCCGGTGAGGCGCTCGGCGAGGCGTCGCGAGTTGGCGAACACGATCGTGGAGCGGTGCGCGAGCACGCGGTCGACGATCGCCTCTTCGACGTGCGGCCACACCGACCCGGTGACCTCCGACGGCTGCGACGGTGCGGAGAACCAGTCGCCGTCGCCGCTGTCGCCGGCGCCTGCCGTGGCATCCGTCTCGGCCTCATCATCGGCCTCGACGTCGGCACTCGGCGGGGGCGGCGGGTGGAGCATGTCGTCGATCGGCACGACGACGGTGAGATCGAAGGCCTTGGTCGCCCGCGGGGCGACGATCTCGACCGGCGCCGATCCGCCGAGAAAGCGCGCGACCTCGTCGATCGGTCGCACCGTCGCCGAGAGCCCGATGCGCTGCGCGGGCTGCTCGAGCAGCGCGTCGAGCCGTTCGAGGCTCACCGCCAGGTGCGCGCCGCGCTTGGTGGCCGCGACCGCGTGCACCTCGTCGACGATGACGGTGTGCACGCCGCGAAGGGTCTCGGATGCCTGGCTCGTGAGCATCAGGTACAGCGATTCGGGCGTCGTGATGAGGATGTCGGGCGGTTCGGCGATGAGCTTGCGGCGATCGGCCGACGGGGTGTCGCCCGAGCGCACCCCGACCGTCACGTCGGGCACCGCGATGCCGAGTCGCCGCGCCGACTGGCCGATGCCGACGAGCGGTGAGCGCAGGTTCCGCTCGACGTCGACGCCGAGCGCCTTGAGGGGCGAGACGTAGAGGATGCTCGTACGCGCGGCATCCGCCTTGGGCTTCTTCGTGCGCTTCGCGCCCGGCTTCGCGGCGGGGTCCGCGGGCATCGCGTCGTCGACCGGGGGCGCCGGCGGCCGCTCGCGGAACACCCGGTCGATCGCCCACAGGAACGCCGACAGCGTCTTGCCCGAGCCCGTCGGCGCGACGACGAGGGCGTGCCGACCGTGCGAGATCGCCTCCCACGCGCCGGCCTGCGCCGCCGTCGGCTGCGCGAAGGCGCCACGGAACCAGTCCTGGGTCGCAGGACCGAATCGCTCGAGCACGTCGCTCATCGATCCATCTTCGCGCGCCCCTCCGACATCGGCGCGGGTGTTCGCCGACAGCGCCCGCGCCCGCCGGCTCAGCGGGCCCGGGTGGTATGCGCGCCGTCGGCCGCCCACGCCGCCCCCAGTGCGAACAGCGTCGACACCCCGTAGTGGCTCATGGCCGCGGCGATCCGCCGCCGCCCCGTGCGCGGATTGACGCCGATCTGGCGCGATGCCGCGTCGAGCGTGAGCCCCCGACGCATGAGGAGGAGCAGCCCCGTCCACGGTTCGGAGGAGGTCGTCGCCGGCGTCGCCGTGCGCCAGAGCGAGCTGAAATAGGCCGAGAGCATTCCCGCCAGGGCGCCGCTGCGCACGCTCACGACGCTCGTCGGCCGATGCTCGCCCCACTCGTAGGGGATCGCGATCTGGTCGCCGTCGATCCAGAACCAGCTCGGCGGGTCGTCGAGAAACCGGTACTCCATGCCGGCGGCCGTGAAGGCGGTGAGCAGGGCGGCCATGCGGGGGTCGTCGGCGACCGCCGTCGGAAGGATGACGCGTACGGCGTCTTTGGCGCGGAACGCCGCCGAGAACCGGGCGACCCGCTCGTCGGGGCTCGTCAGAAAGCGGTCGATGTCGGGCAGCACGGCATCGAGCGTGCCGACGTCGCGGCGCCCGAACTCGAACCAGACGTCTTCTGACGCACGCGGCCCGTGGCGGGTGACGACCGGCATCGGATCGGCCGTCGTCTGGCCGATCGACCAGTGCCCGATCATGCCGGGGAGCTCCGTCACGACCCGCTCGATCTCGCCGAGCAGGTCGCGTGCGGTCTCGCGCAGTTCCGCCGCGCGCGCGGCAACCGACTCCGCCGCCCAGTCGGCCGGATTCGCGTAGACGAGGTCGTCGCCCTGCCCGCCGAGCCGTCCGCGATCGCGCAGCCGCGCCACCGCGTCGTGGATGCCTGTGACCGGAAGCTGGGCGAGGGTCGCCAGCTCGGCGACCGTCGCGGGGCGGCCGCGGTAGGCGAGGGCCAGGAGAGAAGCGTCATCCATCGCCCCAGAGTGTCCTGTAGCGGACACGTCCGCAAGAGGTTCTTGTCAGCCGTATGGACGGATCAGGACACTGATCTCATGGTGGATTGTCTCCCCGCGCCCGGCGGCGGCCTCGCGATCCCCGTCATCGCGCTGGCGCTGGGCCTGAACGCCGGCTACATCATGCTCGGCCGCATCGCGGAGATCGCCGCGGATGCCCCTTACGAAGAGCTCGTCCGCACGCGGTTCATCGAACCGCTCGGGCTGACGCACACCTACCTCGACGGTGAGGGGTCGGGCCAGGACGCCGTGAACGGCTTCGTGCTCACGTGCGCCGGGGGTGAGGGCGCCGCGTGCGCCGGCAAGAACGGCACCGTCGAGGCGCAGGAACCCTCGCCGCAGTAGCCGGGGGCGTGGGCGGCGGGCAGCATGGTGAGCTCTGCCGCCGACCAGGCGGTCTGGATCCGCGCGCTCGTCGGCGGCAACGTCGTCGATGCCGCGCACCTCGACGAGATGCTGACGATCACGCCGCTGTCGTCGGAGTTCTACTCCGCGGCCTACGACGCATCAGGTGTGCCGCACGTGCAGCTCGGCGAGGGCGCGGGCCTCGCGACCTGGCAGGTGCCCGGCGTCGGCACCTGTCACGGTCACGCGGGCGCGATCCCGGCTCGAACGGGATCGCGGCGTACTGCCCCGACAAGAAGCTCGCGATCGTGATCTTGAACGCCACCGAACCGGCGGGCCTCACGCCCGGCTACCCCGGACTCACGCCGCTCACCTCGGGCACGCTGTGGGCCGCGAGCGCCGGCGACTGACCTCTGCGGCGGGGGTCGGGCGGGGGCTGGGCGGAGGTCGGGGCGGGCCCGCGTACGGTATTCAGTCTGCGCGCGGGCGCGGCGGCGATGCGGCCGCGGGATTGTGCGGCCGCGCTCGCCGGGCCCGCGCGCTGAGACTGAATACGGTACGTCGCGCCGCTCAGCCGGCGCGCTCGCCGCCGAGCTGTACCTCGGCCAGGCGGCCCTCGCGCAGCTCGAGCACGAGGCTTGGGTCGAGGCGCGCGAGGAATGCGTCGTCGTGGCTCACCACGAGCACGCCCCCCCGGTAGGCGGCGAGGGCGCCGACGAGCTGGTCGACGGTGTCGAGGTCGAGGTTGTTCGTCGGCTCGTCGAGCACGAGCAGCTGCGGCGGCGGGTCGGCCATGAGCACGCACGCGAGCGCCAGCCGGAACCGCTCGCCGCCCGACAGCGCCGCGACGGGGCGCAGCACCGTGTCGCCGCGCAACAGGAACCGGGCGAGCCGGTTCCGCAGCTCGACGTCGCCCACGCCCGGCGCCGCGCGCCGCAGGTTCTCGAGCGGCGAGGCCGCGTCGTCGAGCCCGTCGACCCGCTGCGACAGGTAGCCGACGCGATCGGTGTGGGCCTCGATCCGGGGCAACAGCAGGGCGAACCGGTCACCGGGCGCCTCGGCGGGCCCCGAAAGGTCGATTCGCCCTGCTGATGCCACCCTCGAAGCCCCCGAGCCTGCGGCCACCAGCCGCCGCAGCAGCGTGGTCTTGCCCGCGCCGTTCGGGCCCACGAGGGCGACACGCTCGGGCCCCTGCAGCACCCACGCGCGCTCCTCCGAGGCGAGCGTCGCGAGCCGCCGGCCCGCGCCGACGCCGGGATCGGGCAGGTCGATGCGCACGGTGTCGTCGTCGCGCACGCGCCGCTCCGCGAGGTCGAGCGCGGCGCGCGCGTCGGCCTCCTTGCCGGATGCCTCGACGCGCAGCCTCCCCGCCGATTCCTGCGCCGCGCGCCTGCGCGCGTTCGCGACGATGCCCGGCACCCGTTTCTCGACGGCGGCCTTGCGCCCCATCGCGGCGCGCGACGAGATGACCTGCTCCTGGTGGATGCGGTCGCGCTTCTCGCGCCGCACCGCCTGCCGCGCCGCGCTCTCGGCCTGACGGGCCGCAGCCTGCTCGGCATCCATCGCGTCGCGCCACTGCGAGTAGGGGCCGCCGAAGGTCGACAGCGTGCCGCCGTACAGCTCGGCGGTCTCGTCCATCAGCTCGAGCAGCGCGAGGTCGTGGCTGACGACGATGAGGGCGCCGCGCCAGTGTCGCACGAGGTCGTAGACGCGCGCCCGCGCGCTCCGGTCGAGGTTGTTCGTGGGCTCGTCGAGCAGGGCGATCGGCCGCCCGCGCAGGCGCACGCCGACGAGCGCGACGAGTACCGCTTCGCCGCCCGACAGCTCGCCGATGCGGCGGTCGAGGGCGCCGGCGGGAAGGCCCGCCTCGTCGAGTGCGGCGGTCGCGCGCGCCTCGACGTCCCAGTCGTCGCCGATCGTGTCGAAGTGCCGGGCGTCGACGTCGCCGGCGGTGATGGCGCGTACGGCGTCGAGGGAGTCGCCGACGCCGAGCACGTCGGCGACGCGGCGATCGGTCTGCAGGGTGAGGCGCTGCGGCAGCAGGTCGACGTCTCCCGCGACCGCGAGGGTGCCGGATGCCGGGGTGTGCACCCCGGCGATGAGCGAGAGCAGGGTCGATTTGCCCGAGCCGTTGCGCCCGATGAGACCGGTGCGGCTCGCGCCGAACGCTCCCGAGAGCTGCTGCAGGGCAGGGGTGCCGTCGGGCCAGGTGAAGGTGACGCGGTCGAGGGCGACCGATGGGGTGGTGGGATGTGCGGGCATGGTGTCCTCCGGAGTGTCGGGGCGCGAGGCGCGGCGACACCGGGCGGCTCCGAGGCGGCGGGGGCTTCGCAGAGCGAGCGCGCGGCGCGGGAGGCGGAGGGTCGACGGCCGGCGCGGGGGTGGGTGCGCAGGCGCGTCGATGACCCGGAAAAGCGGGTGTCCGTGGGAGTGAACGGAGGGTCGACGGCTCAGCGCGAGATCACAGCGCGGCGTCGAAACCCTTCAACGGTCTTCCTCACACTCGGGACGGGGAACGCGGAACAGCCTAACGGATGCCTCGCACCCGCGACAGACCGCCGCCTCGCGCCCTCTGCGCGCGAGCCGGTCCCCGGCCTCGCGCGCTCAGCGCGCGTCGAGCCGTGTGCCGAGGAACGCGACGACGTCGGCGAGCTCTTCTTCGGACACGCTGTGGGTGAGGCCGGGGTAGACCCGCCCGCTCAGCTCGACGTGGCGGGGCAGCCACTCGATCGTGTGGGCGACCCGGTCGGCGGGGATCACTTCGTCGCGCGCTCCGCGCCCCCAGAACACGGGCGGTCGGCGCTCGGCGAGGGCCGCGTCGGTCGGCAGGTCGCCGTCGGCGACGAAGCCGGCGAGGTTCACGACGAACGAGAAGCGGTCGGGGTGAAGCCGCAACGCCTGCAGGGCGATGACCGAGCCCTGCGAGAACCCGAGTAGGCCCACCGGCGTCTCGGCATCCGTCGCCCGCGACACCCAGTCGGCGAACGCGACGGCTGCCGCGGTCGCAGCGGCCGGGTCGCTCGCGTGCAGACCCTCGATCGGAAACCACGACCAGCCCGGCGCCGGGAAGGGCGGCGAGAGCGGCGCGCGCACCGCGGCGTAGACGAACTCCTGCGGCAGGTGGGGCACGAGCCCGAACAGGTCCCGCTCGTTCGAGCCGTAGCCGTGCAGCAGCACCAGCAGCGGCCTGCCCGCGCGCTCTTCGGGCGGCGCCGACCACAGCACGGCGGCGTCGTCGAGCTGCGGCGCGTCGGCGGCCGGGTCGGCGCCCAGGCCGCCCGCCGTGCCGATGTCGTGGGGTGCATCGCTCATGCCGACATCCTGACAGCAGGGTGCGACGTCGTGCACCGAAGTCCCGCACGGATGTCCCGCACAGGTCGGGCTTCGGGGTATACAGGAGGCATGGCCGTCCGCACCCCCGACCCCGATCCGAACGAGCGCGACGACGACGGGAACCCCCGCGATCCGCTGCGCGGACTCGGCGGCGGAGGCTTCGGCGGTGGGGGCGCGGGCTCTCCGGGGCATCCGCTCGGCGACGGCTCGTTCGGCTCGCCCGCTCCCGGCAACGCCGCGAACCCCGGCTGGCTCACCGAGGTCGAGCTGGCCGAGGCGCGCCGGCGCCTGCCGATCCTCTACGTCGAGGCGATCCCCGTGCGCACCGACGGCATGGGCCAGGTGACGCAGGTGGGCGTGCTGCTGCGGGCGACCCCGCTCGGCGAGATCACCCGCTCGATCGTGTCGGGCCGGGTGCGCTACGGCGAGACCGTGCGCGACGCGCTGTTCCGCCACCTCGAGAACGACCTGGGCCCGATGGCCTTCCCGCTGCTGCCGCCGCAGCCGGTGCCGTTCACGGTCGCCGAGTACTTTCCGCTGCCGGGCATGACCGCGTTCCACGACGACCGTCAGCACGCGGTGTCGCTCGCGTTCGTGGTGCCCGTCACCGGCACGTGCGAGCCGCGCCAAGACGCGCTCGAAGTGACCTGGATGTCTCCCGAAGAGGCGTCGTCCGAATCCCTCGCCTCTGAGATGGAGGGCGGTCGCTCGATCCTCGTGCGCCAGGCGCTCGCGTCGGTCGGCGCGCTGCGCTGATGGGGCGCAGTGACGCGCTGATCGAGTTCGGCATCGCCCTGCCGATCGCGCTGCTCTTCGCGACGGGCATCGCGTGGGTTGTGCAGCGCGTGTTCCGCCGGCGGCTGTCGCTGCCGCTGTCGGTCATGATCCTCGTGTCGATCCTGGGGCTCAGCGCGGGCATGCTGCTGGCGGGCAGCCTGTTTTCGGGTCTGCGGCTGTGGATGCCGACGACGATCGTGCTCGCGTTCGCGTGCAGCGCGGGGCTGTCGTTCCTCGCGGCGGGAATCGCCGCCGTGATCACCGGGGGATCGGGGAACGCCGATGTGCCCGCGATGCTCGCGGCGGGCGAGAGCGACCGGGTCGAGTTCAAAGAGACGGCCCGCTGGAATGTGCGCGAAGTGAAGAAAGACGCGCGCATGGAGCAGGTGGTCGCCAAGACCGTCGCCGCCTTCCTCAACAGTGCGGGCGGCACGCTCGTGATCGGCGTCGACGACGCGGGCACGCCGATCGGGCTCGACCGTGACTACGCGACGCTGCGGACGCCCGACGCCGACCGGTTCGAGCTGTGGCTGCGCGACATGCTGGCCTCGTCGCTCGGCAAGAACGCCGCCGCGCTGCCGCGTGTGCGCTTCGCGCGGGTCGACGGGGCCGAGATCTGCATCGTGCGGTGCCCGCGCGCGGCCGAACCGGTCTTCGTGAGCGCGGGCGGCAGCACCGAACTGTGGGTGCGCGTGGGCAACTCGACACGGGCGTTCGGGGTCGACGAGGCGGTCTCGTACGTGGCCCGCCGGTTCAAGCCGAGCGTGACCGAGATGATTCTGCGGCGTCGCTGACCCACTCGCCTCGCTGGCGGCCGGCCGGCCGCGCGCCGTGGCGGTGTCGGGCCCGGCGCGTAGGCTCGCACGCATGACTTCTCCCGCGCCGATCGCCTATCCGACCGACCTCGACGGGTGGCTCGCGTTCGTCGCCGAACGGCCCGCCGCGGCGGTCGAGCTGGTCGCCGCCGTCGACGAGCGCCTGACGCGCACCGGCGATGACGACATGGATGCCGCGGCGCGCCTCGACCTCTGGAACGACGCCGATCTGGCCCTCCGCCAAGCGACGAGCGAGGTGTACCTGCTGAGCGAGTCCCACCCGGATGCCGCGGTGCGCGCCGTCGCCGAAGAGCGTGTGCAGCAGCTCGAGACCCTGTCGGCGGGCCGTCTGCTCGAACCCGCCCTGTTCGCGGCGTTCGCCGCCGTCGACACCGACGAGGCGCGCGCAGACCTCGACGCGGAGCAGCGGCGCCTGCTCGACGAGGTGCTGCGCGACTTCCGCCGCGGCGGCGTCGATCTGCCCGAGGCCGAACGCGCTCGCGTGCGCGCCCTCACCGAGCGAGAGACCGAGTTGAGCCTCGAGTTCTCGCGCAATCTGCGCGAGAGTCGCCGCGAGATCCGCGTCGCACCCGAGGCGCTCGTGGGGCTTCCGCAAGACTTCCTCGACGAGCACCCCGCCGGCGACGACGGGCTCGTCGTGCTCACGACCGACTACCCCGACTTCATGCCGGTGCGCGAGTACGCCGTCGATCGGGCGACCCGCACGGCGATCGTGGCCGCGTACAACGACCTCGCCTGGCCCGAGAACGACGCCGTGCTCGCCGAGCTCCTCGCGGTGCGCGCCGAGCTCGCGCAGCTTCTCGGTTACGGCTCGTGGGCCGACTACGAGACCGAGACGCGCATGATCGGGCGCGGCGCGGGCACCGGTGGCGGCGGGAGCGCGGGCCCCGGCGGCGGAGCGGCGATCGCCGACTTCTTGGCGCGGCTCGACGAGGCATCCGCCGCCGCAGCCGCCGCGGAATACCCCGTGTTGCTCGAGCGGCTGCGCGAAGACGACCCCGAGGCATCCGAAGTCACCATCGCCGACTTCTTCTACCTGCTCGGGGCTCTCCGTCGCGAGCGGCACGACGTCGACGCGCAGCTCGTGCGCTCGTATTTCCCTTTCGACAGGGTGCTGCCGGGGGTGCTCGCCATCACGGGGCGGCTGTTCGACATCGAATACGTGCCGGTCGATGTGCCCACCTGGCACGCCGATGTGCACTCGTACGACGTCGTGCGCGACGGCGAGTTGCTGGGCCGCATCCACCTCGACCTGCACCCGCGCGAGGGAAAGTACAACCACGCGGCGTGCTTCGGCATCGCGCCCGGGATCACCGGCCGCGTCGTTCCCGAGGCGGCGCTTCTGTGCAACTTCTCGCGCGGGCTCATGACCCACGACGAGGTCACGACGTTCTTCCACGAGTTCGGGCACCTCGTGCACGACATCCTCGGCGGCGCGCAGCGCTTCGCCCGGTTCTCGGGGGTGGCCACCGAATGGGACTTCGTCGAGGCGCCCAGCCAACTGCTCGAGGAGTGGGCGTGGGATGCCGAGGTGCTCGCGACCTTCACCGCGAACGCGGCGGGTGAGCCGATCCCCGCCGAGCTCGTCGAGAAGATGGTCGTCGCCGATCGCTTCGGGCGCGCCCTCGAGGTGCGCCGTCAGCTCGGCCACGCGAACGTGTCGTACCACTTGCACGTCGACCGCCCCGCCGATCTGCAGGCCGCGACCGAGCACTGGTACCGGGTGACCTCGCCCGTGCAGCCGCTCCCCGGGCTGCATTCCTACGCCGGGTTCGGGCACCTGACCGGTTACGGCGCCTGCTACTACACGTACCAGTGGAGCCTCGTGATCGCCCGCGACCTGCTGTCGGGCTTCGGCGGCGACCTGCTGAACGCCGAGGCCGGGGAGCGCTACCGCCGCGAGATCCTCGAGCCCGGCGGCAGCCGCGACGCCGCCGATCTCGTCGAGCGGTTCCTCGGCCGACCCTTCGCGTTCGACGCGTATCGGGAGTGGCTCGCCGGGGCGTGACTTCGGCGTGACCGGGGCCCGCCCATTCACTGCGCGAGGCCGCGGAAAGACGGCGTCGTTCGGGTACGATTCGTGTGTCGGCCTACCCGAGCCGCCATCCCCCACCCCGGCGCCTGCGGCGCCTGCCTCGAAGCGGAGTTCCCGTGTCCGACCTGCCTGAAAACACCGAGAACCCCGCCGCGCGCGCCGCCGGCACGAGCGATTCGTCGGTGTCGCCGTTCGACGAGCTGATGGCCGGCGCGACCGCGGGGTCTGCGGGGTCGGCCCCGGCGCGGGCAGGTCAGAGCGGGCAGGGCGGCCAGGCCGAGTTCACGACGACGTTCCGTGGCTACGACAAGGCCGAGGTCGACGCCGCGATCGCCGAGCTCACCCGCCGGCACAGCGGCAGCTCCGAAGAGCTCGCCCAGCTGAAGGACAAGTACCGTCGCGCCGCCCTCACGGTCAAGACCCACCTCTCGACCATCGAAGAACTCGAGGCGAAGCTGTCGAGCCTCGAGGCCGATCTCGCGGTCGAGCAGGCGCGCGCCACCAACGCCGAAGACAAGGTGCAGACCCTCTCCGACGAGCTCGTCAACGCCGCCGACGAATCGACCAAGGGCCGGGAACGGTTCGAAGAGGTGCTGCGGGTCGCCGAAGACCAGGCATCCGTCATCATCAAGAACGCCAGCGTGCAGGCCGACCGCCTGCTCGAGGCCGCCCGCGACGAGATCGCGGCGCAGCGCGCCGCCGCGCAGGCCGACGCCGACACGCTCCGCTCGCAGGCCGAGACCGACGCCGCGCAGGCGCGGCTGCGCATCGAGACCGAGCTGACCGCCCACAGCGCCCAGCTCGAGCGCGAAGCGGCGCACGCCGCCGAGAAGGTGGCTCAGGCCGATCAAGAGGCCGCCGCGATCCGCACCGAAGCCGAGAAGGGTGCCGCGGCCCTGCGGTCGCTCGTCGCCCGCGAGAGCGAGCAGTCGCGCGCCGAGGCCGACGAGGCCGTGCGCGAGCAGCGCATGCGCGCCCTCGAATTCGAAGAGGCGCTGACCCGCCGGCAAGACGACGCGCAGCAGGAGTTCCTCGTGCTGCACAACCAGGCCGTCGCGCACGCCGAGCGCATCACCGCCGACGCGAACGACCAGGTCACGGCGTCGATCGAGCACGCTCAGCGCATCACGGCGAAGGCCGACGATTTCGACAAGCTCATGCGCGCGCAGTCGCAGCAGCTCGAGGCCGACGCCAAGCTGCGCTCGCGCGAGATCCTCGACCGCGCCAGCACCAAGGCGCAGAAGATCATCGACACGGTCACCCAGCACTCGCAGTCGGTGCTGCGCGACGCCGAAGACCGCACCCGCAGCCTGCGCTGGCAGCAGCAGCAGCTGACGAGCTTCATGGCCGAGGTCAAGGAGCTCATGCGCTCCGAGGGCGCCGGCGACGCGGCATCCGCCGTGCTCGAGGCCGCCGCCGAGCCGCCGCTCGCCGACTCGGGCCTCGACGAGACCACCGAGGCCTGACGCCTCCGGGCGATGCCAGGTTCGGGCGGCGCCCACGTCACCATCCGTCGGAGCCGTGGGGCTGGTGTCGTCTGCTGTGCCCCACTCGGTGACATCCGCACCACCGATCCGACGATCCGTGAGGCGGACGGGAGTCGCTCGCGGGGAGCGTGACGGTGAGTCCGCTAGCTGACGGTAGGTCAGCGAAAGGCCGCTGGTCCGCGCCACCTGCCCCTGACGAGACGAAAAGGACGACGATGACGAGCGCATTGGTGGAGCGATGGGTGACGGGGTGGTGTCTTTCCCGGCAGATGTCGTGGAGTCGGGACGGTGAGAGCTGGCTCGTCGACGTTGCGGCAGAGACTCGTTCTCAGGAGCGCATCGCTACGAACCCGTCGCTTGCGGAAGCCCACCGCCTTGTCGAGGCGACGACCGCCTCCGACGTGTGGCTGACGTTCATCGGCGAGATTCATGCGTCCGTAGGTGCCGCTGTGGGTTCTCTCGACCGCGTGTCCGGGAGTGAATGCATGATGACCGCACGTGTGGAGCCGGGCAGCGTTCCCGCTGGTGTCGTGATCGAGCATGACGGTCCGGTCGCCCATGCGCGAATCGATATCGACGGGGAGCTGGCTGCGCGCGGCCAAGTGGCTGTGCAGGCGGATCACGCGGTGTTCGATCGCATCGAGACCATGCCCGCGTTCCGCCGCCGTGGCCTCGGACGCCAGGTCATGACAGGCCTCGCCGCCTGGACAGCGGACCATCACGCGACGACGGGCGTCCTCACGGCGAGCGTCAGCGGACGCAAGCTCTACGAGACCCTCGGGTGGTCTACGTTCGGCCCCGTCTCCACGTTCCGAGGCCGTGCCGAGTAACGGTTCGAACGAGGCGGGCGCGGCCGCAGACCCCGCGAAGGCCTCAGGTGAGCCGGGCGAGCTCTGCGACGAACGCGTCGACGTCGTCTTCGGTCGTGTCGAACGAGCACATCCAGCGCACCTCGTTCTTCGACGCGTCCCAGTCGTAGAAGCGGAACGCCTTGCGCAGCTCGTCGGCGACGCCCACCGGCAGGGTCGCGAACACGCCGTTCGACTGTGTGGGCTGGCTGAAGGCGACGCCCGCGATCGAGCCGTCGGCGATCCCCGCCTCGACCCCGGCGCGCAGCCGCGCCGCCATCGCGTTCGCGTGCCGGGCGTTCCGCAGATACAGCTCGCCGGCGGGATCGGTCGAGGGCTCGAGCAGGGCAATCAGCTGCGCCGAGATGAACCGCATCTTCGAGGCGAGCTGCATGTTGAGCTTGCGCAGGAACAGCAGGCCGTCGGATGCCTCGGGGTCGAGCACCACGACGGCTTCGCCGCCGAGTGCGCCGTTCTTCGTGCCGCCGAAGCTCAGCACGTCGACGCCGGCGTCGGTCGTGAACGCGCGCAGCGGCAGGTCGAGGGCCGCCGCGGCGTTCGAGATGCGCGCGCCGTCGAGGTGCAGGCGCATGCCGCGCTCGTGCGCGTGGTCGGCGAGAGCCTTGATCTCGCCGGGAGTGTAGAGCGTGCCGAGCTCGGTCGACTGCGTGATCGACACGACGAGCGGCTGGGCGCGGTGCTCGTCGCCCCACCCCCACGCCTCGCGGTCGACGAGTTCGGGCGTCAGCTTTCCGTCGTCGGTCGGGACGTTCAGGATCTTGATGCCGGCCACGCGTTCGGGCGCCCCGCCCTCGTCGACGTTGATGTGCGCGGTCGACGCGGCGATCACGGCGCCCCACCGCGGCAGCATCGACTGCAGCCCCGTGACGTTCGCGCCCGTGCCGTTGAAGACGGGGAAGGCCTCTACGCCCTCGCCGAAGTGGTGGGCGAACACCTCCTGCAGACGGGCGGTGTAGGCGTCTTCGCCGTAGGCGATCTGGTGCCCGTCGTTGGCGGCGGCGATCGCCGCGAGTACCTCGGGGTGCACGCCGGAGTAGTTGTCACTGGCGAAGCCGCGGACGGCGGTGTCATGCAGGGTGGTCACGGGTATCCAGCCTAGTTCGGGCGTCCGGGCTCTGTCCGACGCCAGGGGTGTCCGATGTCGGAGGGCGGCGCTACCGTGTTGGCATGTCCGAGGAGCCGGGGGAGAGCGTGCCGGAGGCGTCGGCGGCGGCCGCGCGCACGGTGCCGCCGAACGGCATGCGCACGTTCCTGCACGTGCTCGTCAACACCGCCGCCGCGAACATCACGACGAGCTACCTGTGGTTCGCGCTGACCTTCTGGGTCTACCTCGAGACCGGATCGGTGCTCGCGACGGGCATCATCGGCGGGGCCTACATGCTCCTGCTGGCGGTCTTCGGCATGGTGTTCGGCACGCTCGTCGACCGGCATCGCAAGCATCGGGTGATGGTCGTCTCGGCGCTCTTCTCGCTCGTCGCGTTCGCCGCCGCGGGCGGTCTGTACCTGTCGCATTCCGAGGCGGAGCTACTCGACCTCGGTGCGCCGTGGTTCTGGCTGTTCAGCGGCATCATCCTCGCCGGCGCCGTCGTCGAGAACCTCCGCAACATCGCGCTGTCGACGACCGTGACCCTGCTCGTCCCGACCGAGCGGCACGCGAACGCCAACGGACTCGTCGGCACCGTGGGCGGCCTCGCGTTCCTCGTCACGAGCGTGCTCTCCGGCTTCTCCGTCGGCCTCCTCGGCATGGGATGGACGCTCGCGATCGCGATCGGATTGACCGTCGTCGCGCTCGCGCACCTGCTCGCGCTGCGCATCCCCGAGAAGGACCCGGAGCGAACGGAGAAGGCGGCGTTCGTCGACGTCCGCGGCGCGGTCGCGGCGATCCGCGCCGTTCCCGGACTGTTCGCCCTCATCATCTTCTCGACGTTCAACAACCTCATCGGCGGCGTGTACATGGCCCTCATGGACCCGTACGGGCTGGAGCTGTTCCCCGTCGAGATCTGGGGCGTCGTCCTCGCCGTGTCGTCGACCGGCTTCATCATCGGCGGCGCCGTCGTCGCCGCGAAGGGACTCGGCCGCAATCCCATCCGCACTCTGCTGCTCGCGGTCGCGCTGATGGGCGTGCTCGGCGCCGTCTTCACACTGCGCGACTGGTGGTGGCTCTACGCCGGCGGCATCTGGCTCTACATGATGCTCATCCCGGTCGTCGAGTCGGCCGAGCAGACGGTCATCCAGAAGGTCGTGCCGTTCGAGAAGCAGGGGCGCGTGTTCGGCGCCGCGACCGCGCTCGAGGTCTCGGCAGCGCCCATCACCTCGTTCCTCATCGCCCCGATCGCGCAGTTCTGGATCATCCCGTACCTCGAGACCGACGCGGGCCGGCAGGCCTGGGGCTGGCTGCTCGGCGACGGCGAGGCGCGCGGCATCGCCCTCGTGTTCGTCTTCGCGGGCATCGCGATGGTTATCGCCGCGATCCTCGCCTCGACGACCCGCGTCTACCGCACGCTGTCGGCGGAGTACGCCGTTGCTCCCGAGACGGTCGCCGGGCCGGAGGGCTCCGACGCAGAGGGGTTGGATGCCTCGGATGCGCCGGGCAGCGCCGAGCCGCCCGCACGCCCACCCGGTCCCGCGTCCGCGGCGCAGGCGCGCGGGGGCGTGTCGAGTCAGGAGTGATCCGGATCAGTCCCCGAGCGGGATCACGGTGTCGTTGATCTCGTCCGCCGCCGCATCCCACAGACGCACGACCCGCGCCGCGAGATCGTCTTCGAGGCCGGCGAGCGCCCGCACGCGGAACACGACCGCCGCCGCCCGCAGCGGGTCCCCGGCCTCGCGCGCCGCCTTCGCGAAACCCTGCGCCATCGCGCGCACCCACGTCTCCTCCGCCGCCTTCACGGCGGCGTAGTTCGCGCCGCCGGCCAGCGGGCGCGCCACGGCCGTCGACGACACGATCGAGACCCGCGCCGCGGGAGAGGCGACGAGGTCGTCCCAGAAAGCCCGCGTGACGTGGCGGAGCGCGGTCAGCCCCGCCTCGAGCGCGCGATAGTCCGCGTCGGTCTGTCCGGTCAGACCGCCCCCGCCGCGCCACCCGCCGACGAGGTGCACGATCCCGTCGAGGCGCACGCCCTCGGCATCCACCTGTTCTGCGAACGCCTCCACGGAGGCGGCGTCGGCGAGGTCCAGAGCGGCGGTGCGCGCGCCGAGCGCCCCCAGCGGCGCGAGTCGGGCCTCGTCGCGGCCGGCCGCGATCACCGTCGCGCCGGCCGCGATGAGCGCGCCCGTGGCGGCGTGGCCGCTGGCGCTCGTGGCCCCCGCCACGAGCACCGTGCGGCCCCGCACGCCGGCCTGCGCCTCAGGCATCCCGCCCCGTGATCCCCGCCGTGGAGGCGATGACGCCCTGCATCTTCTTGTCGAGCGCCTCGAAGAACATCGACAGCGGGAACTCGTCGTCGAGCACGGCGTCGGTGTAGCCCTTCGGCGCTCCCGCGAGAACGTCGTCGGGCAGGCCGCGCGCCCACTGAGAGGCGGGGTGCGGCGTCACGACCGAACGCACGAGGTCGTATGCTGCGAGCCAGTGCGCCACCTTCGGGCGGTCGATCGATTCCCAGTAGAGGCGGTCGATGGCATCCGACAGCGCGATGACGGCGGCGGGCACCTCGTTCCAGTCGAACGCGAGCTGCGTGTCGGTCCAGTGCAGCACGCCGTGCTGATGCAGCCACGCGAACAGCAGCTGCCCGCCGAGACCGTCGTAGTTGCGCACGCGCGAGCCGGTGATCGCGAAGCGGAAGATCCGGTCGAAGATCACGGCCTGCTGCACGAGCCGGGCGCGATCGGCGATCTCACCCTCGCCCTCGCCGAGCGCGACGCACGCGCGGAACGCCGTCAGGTCGCAGCGCAGCTCTTCGAGCGAATACAGGAAGAACGGCATCCGCTGCTTGATCATGAACGGGTCGAACGGCAGGTCGCCGCGCATGTGCGAGCGGTCGTGGATGAGGTCCCACATGACGAACGTCTCCTCGGCGAGGTGCTGGTCGGCGAGGAGGCGCGCCGTGCCCTCGGGTACGTCGAGCTTCGTGACCTCGGCCGCCGCGCCGACGACGCGGCGGAAGCGCGCGGCCTCGCGGTCCTGGAAGATCGCGCCCCAGGTGAACGCGGGGATCTCGCGGATCGCGACGGTCTCGGGGAAGAGCACCGCCGAGTTCGTGTCGTAGCCCGGCGTGAAGTCGATCAGCCGCAGGCTCACGAACAGGCCGTTCGTGTAGGTCTGCTCGATGTCGGCGATCAGCTCGGGCCAGATGACCTCGCAGAGCACCGCCTCGACGAACCGATTGCGCGAGCCGTTCTGCGTGTACATCGGGAAGACCACGAGGTGCGCCAGCCCGTCGACCCGGTGCTGCTGCGGCTGGAACGCGACGAGCGAGTCGAGGAAGTCGGGCACGCCGAAGCCGCCGTCCGCCCAGCGGTCGACATCGACGACGGATGCCGCGAGGTAGGCCTCGTCGTGCGGGAAGAGCGGTGCGAGCGCGCCAATCGCCGCGGTGATCGTCGCCGCGAGCGCGCGTGCGCGCTCGTGGTCGCCTCCGTCGGGGATCGATCCGTCCTGCGCCTGCAGGTCGTGCAGCGACGTGGCGGCCGTCTTCAGCGCGAGCCACGCGGGCTGCTGGTCGAGGGATCGGCCGTCCTCGACGACCTCGGGTTCTCCGATGATGGACGTCGCGGACGAAGTGGCGAGCGACATGTGAACCTCCGATCGACGATGTGCAGGAATATTTCCTGCGAGAGCGTAAGAATGCCGTTAGTATTTCATGTATGGAAGACGCTGTCGACACCAGAATCGTCGCCGAGCTGTCCCGCGACGGTCGGGCGACGCTCGCCGACCTGTCCGCCGCGGTCGGCCTGTCGGTGTCGGCGGTGCAGGCACGCCTGAAGCGTCTCGAGGCCCGCGGCGTGATCACCGGCTACCGCGCCACGGTCGACGCCGAGGCGGTCGGTCGTCCGCTCGCCGCCTTCATCGAGATCACGCCGCTCGACCCCGCCCAGCCCGACAATGCGCCGGAGCTCCTCGAGCACCTCGGCGCCATCGAGGCCTGCCACTCCATCGCCGGCGACGCCGCCTACATGCTGTTCGCGCGCGTCGCCTCGCCGCGCGCCCTCGAAGACCTCGTGCGCGACATCCGCCACGCGGCGGGCGTGCGCACCCGCACCACCGTCGTGCTGCAGACCTTCTACGAGCACCGGCCGCTCGTGCCCGCCGCGGGCGCCTGATCCGCGGAGCCGCCCGCCACGACCGCCGGCAGCCCCAGCGCCAGCCTCAGCCCGCGCGCCCGCGCCCGCCGCACGCGGTCCGCGCGACGGCGGATACATCCCGCGGCGGATGCCGCGCCGCGCCCGCTCGCGTAGCGTCGAAGCGTGTTCCGCCCGCTCATCCGCACGCAGCAGCGCGTCGACATCGTCGTCGCCGCCCTGTTCGGGCTGTTCGCGCTCGCCGCGACGCTGATCCTGTGGACATCCTCGGGCGTGAGGTGGGGCGTCGTCGACGAGCGGGTGGCGGCCGTCGTGGCGGTGCTGCTGACGGCGGTCTCTGCGGTCGCGCTGGCGCTGCGACGCCGCTCGCCGGCCCTCGCCCTCGCGATCTCGTGGGGCGCGGCGCTCGTGCAGATGGCCACCGGGCTGCCGCCGCTGCCGGCGAACCTCGCGATCTTCGCCGTGCTCTACACCACCGCCGCCTACGGCACCCGACGGGTGTTCTGGGCGGGCTTCGCCTCGGCGCTCGGCGGCGCCGCCGCGATGACGCTGTACCTCATCGTCCCGGGCTTCGTGCAGGTCGCCGGCGACCGCGAACCCTCCTCGGTCGCGACGCTCGTCTTCGCCTTCGTGATGACCTTCGTCGCGTCGGCACTCGCGCTGCTGCTCGCCTGGACCATCGGGGCGCTCGTCCGCACCGGCATCCGTGCCCGCGAGAACTGGCACGCGCAGCAGCTCGCCGAGGCCGAGGCCGCCGCCGAGGCGCAGCGCACGCGCATCGCCCGCGACATGCACGACGTCGTGGCCCATTCGCTCGCGGTCGTCATCGCGCAGGCCGACGGCGCGCGCTACGCGGCGGCCGCCGATCCCGACGCCGCCGCGAGCGCGCTCGGGACCATCTCGCAGACCGCGCGCGCTGCGCTGGCCGATGTGCGCATGCTCCTCACGCAGCTCCGCCACACGCAGGCCGACGGGCCGCAGCCGAGCCTCGCCGACCTCGAACAGCTCTACGCGCAGGTGCGTGCGGCGGGCGTCGACCTCGCCGTCGAGGTCGACCCGATGCCGCGTGGCGAGACCGCGGCATCCCTGCAGCTGGCGGTCTACCGCATCCTGCAGGAGGCGCTCACCAACGCCCTCCGCCACGGCGCCGTGGGCGACCGGGGAGCCCGCGGCGGCCGTGTCGACGTGCGGTTCTCGTGGCACGATGAGCGGGTGGAGGTCGTCGTGACCAACCCGATCGGTGCGGCGGCCGCGCCCGACGGCGCCGCGCGCGGGCACGGGCTCATCGGCATGCGCGAGCGCGCGCAGCTCGTAGGCGGCACCCTCGAAGCCGGCCCCGACGGTGCGGGCCGCTTCGTCGTGCGCGCCGCGCTTCCCCGGGAGGGCGGCGCATGACCGAACCGATCCGCGTCGTGCTCGTCGACGACCAGGCGCTCTTCCGCGCCGGCATCCGCATGGTGATCGATTCGCAGCCCGACCTCGAAGTCGTCGGCGAGGCGGGCGACGGGGCCGAAGGCGTGCGCGTCGTGCGCGCCGCGCGGCCGGACGTGGTGCTGATGGACATCCGGATGCCCGTGATCGACGGCCTCGCCGCGACCGCCGAGCTGCTCGCCGACGGGGCGCCGGGCGCCGCGCCGCCCCGCATCGTCATGCTGACGACGTTCGACCTCGACGAGGCGGCCGCCCGCGCCATCCAGCAGGGGGCGAGCGGGTTCCTGCTGAAAGACGCCGACCCCGAGTTCCTCCTCGCCGCGATCCGCACCGTGCACGCCGGGTCGGCCGTCATCGCCGCATCGGCCACGCGCGACCTGTTCGCCCACTTTGCCGACCCCGCGACCGCGGAGGTGCCGCCCTCCTACGCCGAGCTGACCGAGCGCGAGCGCGAGATCTTCGCGCTCGCCGCCCGCGGACTCTCCAACGCCGAGATCGCCCAGCGCGAATTCCTCTCCGAGGCGACGGTGAAGACGCACATCAGCCGCATCCTCGCCAAGCTCGGTCTGCGCGACCGCGTGCAGCTGGTCGTCTTCGCCTTCGAGCACGGCCTCGCCTGACCCCGCGCCCGCCCCGCCTCGCCCCCGCCGCCCGCGAAGTGGTTTCTCAGGGCGTGGCGAGATCATCCTCGAGATGTACGGGAGTGCGACCCGCAGACCGACGCGCGCGATGCCGCCGTGTTCGTAGCGTCGAAGGCATGGAGATCACGACCACTCAGCTCGGGCTCGCGGCCCGCGTGCAGAACCTCAGCAAGACCTACGGCGCGGGTGAGACCTCGGTCGCGGCCCTCGACGACGTCACCGTGGGCATCCGTCGCGGCGAGTTCACCGCCATCATGGGGCCCTCCGGCTCGGGCAAGTCGACGCTCATGCACATCATGGCGGGGTTGGATGCCCCGACATCCGGACGTGCCTGGATCGGCGACAGCGAGATCACGGGCCTGTCCGACCTCGAACTGACGCTGCTGCGCCGCCGGCGGGTCGGCTTCGTCTTCCAGGCGTTCAACCTCGTCCCGACCCTCGACGCGATCGGCAACATCCTGCTGCCGTTCGACCTCGACGGGCGTCGCCCGACCGCGCTCGAGCGCGCACGGATCGACGGTCTCGTCGACACGCTCGGGCTCGGCGGCCGGCTGAACCACCGCCCGCACCAGCTGTCCGGCGGTCAGCAGCAGCGCGTCGCGATCGCCCGGGCCCTCGCGACCGCGCCCGACCTCGTCTTCGCCGACGAGCCGACCGGCAACCTCGACTCGCGCGCCGGGCGCGAGGTGCTGACGCTCCTCGCCGCGGCCAGCCGCGAGCACGGTCAGTCGATCGCGATGGTCACCCACGACGCCGTCGCCGCCTCGCACGCCGACCGGGTGCTCTTCCTCGGCGACGGCCGCGTCGTCGCCGACAAGCCGCGCCAGAGCGCCGAGCAGATCGCGGCGTTCATGCTCGCGGCCGAGGTGTCGGCGTGAGCGCCCCCGTGACGCGGCGGGCGCCCGCCGCGCCGCGAACCTCAGCATCCCCCGACGTGGGATCCCGCAGCGCGGCGCCCCGCGGGGCCGGCTCGGGGGCGTGGCTGCGCGAGCGCGGCATGGGCGCCACGGTGCTCGTCGCGGCGATCTCGACGGCGTTCGGCGTGCTGCTCGTGAGCGCGACGGGCTACATCGGCGCCTGGCTCGCGGCCGACCCGACGCTCGGCGGCAGCGACACCGTGACGGCGATCATCGGGGTGCTGAGCGTCCTGCTCGTCGGCGTCGCGGTCTACGTCGCGTCGATCGTGACGGCGAACACGTTCGCGACGATCATCGCCGGACGCACCCGCACCATCGCGCTCCTGCGCCTCATCGGCGCGACCGCGCGCTCGCAGCGTCGCACGGTCGCCGGGCAGGGCTTCGCCGTCGGCGTCATCGGCGCCGTGATCGGGCTCGTCAGCGGGACCGCCGCCGCCGCGGTGCTGCTGCGGTGGGCGGATGCTTCGCTCGGCATCACCTCGGACTACGCCGTGCTGCAGCCGACTCTCGTCATCCCCGCGGTCGTCGTCGCGCTGACGACCTGGGCCGGCGCCTGGTCGGGCTCGCGGCGGGTGCTCGCGGTGACGCCGCTGCAGGCGATCTCCGGGTCGACGCCCCGCTCGCACGACGATCTCGCCGGTGCGCGCGGACGCCGCGTCGGCGCGATCCTGCTCCTCCTCTTCGGCGCGGCGCTGCTCGCGCTCGGCGTGGCGGTCGGACTCGTCAGCCCGCTCGGGGTCGTCGTCGCGTTCTTCGGCGGAGTGCTGTCGTTCACCGGGCTCGCGCTCGCCGCCGTCCTGATCATGCCGCCGCTGCTGCGCCTCACCGGGCGCCTGTTCGGCCGGTCGGCGGCCGCGCGTCTCGCGGCGGAGAACGCGCTGCGCTACCCCGAGCGGTCGAGTCGCATGGCGATCGGCGTCGTGATGGGCGTCAGCCTCGTCGTGATGTTCGCCGTGGCGAACGAGTCGGTGAAGGCCGTGCTCTCCGCCTCGGCCGGCGGCGAGCCGCCCGCGGAGATGAACCAGTTCATGGACACCTTCGCGGCCATCATGATGGGCCTCGTCGCCGTCTCGGCGGTCATCGCGGCCGTCGGTCTCGTGAACCTCCTGACGATCGGCGTCGTGCAGCGTCGGCGCGAGCTGGGCCTCCTGCGCGCGCTCGGGCTGACCTCGCGGCAGGTGCGGCGGGTGGTGCTGCTCGAAGCCGTGCACGTGACCATCACGTCGCTCGCGCTCGGCCTCGTCCTCGGCATCCTCTACGGCTGGATCGCGGCGCAGTCGCTCCTCGGCGCGGTGCGCGTGCCGCCCGCGTGGGAGGCGCCGACGCTGGTCGCGCCGGCGGTGCCCTGGCTGCCGGTGCTCGTCGTCGTGGGCGCCACCGCGGTGCTCACCGTCGTCGCGGCCGTGGTGCCCACGCGTTTGGCGACCCGGGTCACCGCCGTCGAGGCGCTGGCCGAATAGATCCCGGCGGCATCGCTTCGCGGCTTCGGGTGCTGCGCGATGCGCCGTGTGCGGGATGCCGCGGGCAGACTTCGACCGCGGCATCCCTGTTTTGTGCGGCAGACGTCTTCCGCGGCAGACGTCTTCCGCGGCGGACGTCTTCTGCGGCGGACGTCGTCTGCGGCGGACGGACGTCCCGGCCGTACCCCGTTACCGAGCGTCCTCGGCGGCGTCGTCAGCCGCGCCGCCGGCGAGCTCGGGGTCGTGCGCCCACGTGCGCGCGAGGCTCTGCAGCCGCGCTCCGCGCCACTGCCATGTCGCCCACAGCACGGGCCACAGGGCCGGCGCCGCTCGGCCGCCGATCACGAGGCGCTCACGCCAGAGCGTGCGGGTGCCGTCGCCCGGCGCGGGACTGACCGCCATCTGGTGGTCCCACACGTCGAGGGCGGCGAGCGGGCCGGTGAGCGGGATGCCGCTGTCGCGGAAGATCCGCACGGTGCCGCGGGCGTCGCGCACGGTGCGCTCGCTCACGTGGATCAGCTGATCGCCGAGGGGGAGGCCGCCGCGCGAGACGTCGCCGCCCACCGCGCCGAGCGTCATCCGCACCGGCACGTCGGCGCCCGGCTCGAGGCGCGTGGGCATGCCCGCCGCGTCCATCGGGGCGAGATCGAGCAGTGGTCCGTAGAGATCGGCGATCGCGCGCGGCGAGTGGAGCGCCCGCCAGGCGGCGTCGGCGTCGCAGTCGAGGATGAGCTTCAGCATGATCCGCATGCGCCCAGTCTCGCACCGCGCCCTCGGAAGTCGACGGCGAGGGAACCCGGCGACGGCGCCTAGCCTGGAAGGGTGAGCTCCCCCTTCGATCAGTCGCGGTATCAGGTGCGCCTCGAATGGGGTGACGACGGGCTCGCGCGGCTCGCGACATCCGACGTCGTCGTCGTGGTCGACGTGCTCCGGTTCTCGTCGACCGTGACGACGCGCGTCGCGGCCGGGGGCGCCGTGCCGTTGGATGCCGCGGCGCACGCCGTCTCGCTGAACGGCACGGCGATCTCCCGCGCGGCCGCCGCGCTCGATCCGGCACCGATCGTGCTGCTCGGATGCCTGCGGAACGCGTCGGCGGTCGCGGAGGCCATCGCCGACGAGCAGCGCCGCCGCGGCGCGCGCACGAGCATCGCGCTGATCGCCGGCGGCGAGCTCGTCCCCGCCGAGGCGGGTGCCGCCACCTCCCGCACCGCTCGCCGGTTCGCGGTCGAAGACCTGCTCGGCGCCGGCGCGATCGTCGACGCCCTCGGCGTGCGCGGCATCGACCACACCTCCCCCGAGGCTGCGGCCGCCGGCGAGGCGTTCCGGGGGCTCCGCGCCGCGACGCGGCACCTCCTCGCCGCGAGCGGATCGGGGCAGGAGCTCGCCGAGCGCGGCGCCCACGACGAGGTGCGCGCCGCGGCCGAGCTGGATGCCTCGACCTCCGTGCCCGTGCTGCGCGAAGGCGTCTTCGTCGCGCTCTGACCGGCGCCCGCCGGCCAAGACCCCGACCGGCCCCAGACCGCTTCAGCCCCGCGCCCTCATCGCCGGGGCGCGTCCCGCGGGGTCATCGCGGCCAGGCGCGTGGCGGGCGTGATCTCGCGTCGCGTCCAGGTGAACAGGTAGCTCGTGTCGAAGGTCGGCGAGCAGAGGGCGCACGAGGTCGCCCGCGTCGCGCGGCGGTGCCGGTAGGCGACGTGCCCGTTGGGGCACACGCCCACCCACGGGGCGAGCTCGGTCGCCGTCTCGCCGTGGTGGGTCGTGCCGCCCGTGTAGCCGAGCGAGCGCGCGACCCGCTTCCACGCCGCGCCGTGCCCGGCGCGGGCGCCCGCGAGGGCGTGCGCGACCTCGTGCAAGAGGGTCTGCCGGTTGGTCTCGTCGTCGTAGCGGGCGCTCAGGTACCGCGACACGGTGATGCGCCGCCGGGTGTAGTCGCAGGCACCCGCCCGACGCTTGGCGTTGTCGAACGCGAACGACCACGTGGCATCCAGGTGCGCAGCGATCAGGCTCTCGGCCTCGCGGCGCACGGCCTGCAGGTCAGACATCTCGGTGCTTCACGGTCATGTCCGAAAAGCTAGAACAGACGTACGACACTCAGCTGGCGACCGGTGCACCTGCACGGCGTCGCTCGGCGGCCTCGATCGCGACGAGGGTCGACTCGAGCTCGTCCTCGGGAGCCCCCGCCTCCTGCCGCAGGAACAGCGCCCGCTTGAAATCGGCCCGCGCATTGACGAAGTCGTCGGTGTCGTAGAACACCTTTCCGCGGTGCTGGTAGGCGAACGCCGCGAGCGCCGCCCAGCCCTGCCCCTCGGCTTCTTCGGCGCACGTGGTCAGCTCCTGGATCGCGGCCGCGTAGGCGCCCCGGCACTGCAACACGGTCGCGTGCAGCACCCGTGAGCGCAGCAGGTCCTTCCGCGGGCCGCCCATCCGGGCGACGCGCACCGACTGCTCCGAGACGCGCAGCGCGTCGTCGAGTTCGCCCGTGACCTTCAGCAGCCACACGCGCTCGAGCAGTGCCGGCAGCGACCGCTGGTCGCCGAGATCAGCGAGGCGCTCACGGCACTGCGGCACGTCGACGATCTCGCGCAGGGTCTGCGGGTCGTATCCCTGGATGTAGCTCACCGGCATCCCCCTTCGCGCACGTGCGGTTCGCCCTCCCAGTCTCACCCGCCTTCTCGCCGAGCGGCCGAGCCGCCTCGGCGCGCCGCCCAGAACGAGCGGTTCAGCGTTCGAACAGCGATGCCGCCGGCTTCGGCGACGCGGTGGCGTCGGCGTCGGTCACCACCGCGGCGCCCCGCACGAACGCGTCGATCTCGTCGCCCTGGGCGACCTTGGCCGGATGCGGCCCCGCGGCCATGAGGCGGGGGAGCCACTCGACCGGGAGCGGGTCGGCGGATGCCGCGATCACCAGATTCCCGAAGCGCCGGCCCTTCAGGGTCTGCACCTCGGCGAGCACGATCACCTCGCCGAGCACCGCCCGCACGGTCGCGACCTGGCGCCGGGCGAAGGCGAGACCCGCGCCGTCGGCGACGTTGACGAGCAGCACGCCGCCGGGGGCGAGGAGGCCCGCCAGCACCCGGTAGTACTCGAGCGTCGTCAGGTGGGCCGGGGTCTGCGCGCCGGCGAACACGTCGGAGACGACGAGGTCGGCCGCGCCCTGCAGTCCGGCGGGGAGCTTCGCGGCGACCTCGCGCGCGTCGCCGATCCGCACCCGCACCTGCGCGCCGCGCGGCAGCGGCAGCTCGGCGCGGACGAGATCGATCAGCGGCTGCTCGAGCTCGATCACCTGCTGGCGCGAGCCGGGCCGGGTGTGCGCGAGGTAGCGGGGGAGGGTGAGGGCGCCGCCGCCGAGGTGGATCGCGGTGAGCGGCTGCCCGGGCATCCGCAGCCGGTCGATCACGGCGGCCATGCGCGCGACGTACTCGAAGTGCAGGTGCGTCGGATCGTCGAGATCGACGTGCGACTGGGGCGTGCCGGCGACCTCGAGCTCGAAGCCGCCCGCGAACCGGCTCGGCACGACGCGGGCGATGCTGCCGTCGCCGAGGCGCGCCTGGGCGGGCTGTTCGACGTGGGCGCGGGCCATGCGCTCCACGCTAGCGCCTCCGCGAATGTGCGCTTTCGCGCGGTTATACCGTAGCCGTCGAAACTCGTCAAGGATTCTGCTTGCCATGGCGCGTCGCGCGGGCTATAGTGGGTCTTTGCGCTCCCTTCCCTCATGCCCTCATATGGTGGTCGGCGTGCGCCTGCAGATACCCCGCCGTTCGTAAGACCCGGCGGCGCGTGGCGGGCGTGGGAACGGAGCACTCCACCTGACGACAAGGAAACCGGCCCCTACCCGGGCTCACGGAGGTAATCCCCTTGGCTGCTGCGCGCAACGCAACCAATTCCACCACCACCCCCAAGAACGGCCGCGGCGCATCGCGTCTGTCGTTCGCGAAGATCACCGACACGCTCGAGGTCCCCGACCTTCTGGCGCTGCAGACGGAGTCCTTCGACTGGCTCGTCGCGAACGACGCCTGGAAGGCTCGCGTCGCCGAGGCGAAGGCTCAAGGCCGCACCGACGTGCCCGAGACGAGCGGCCTCGAGGAGATCTTCGAGGAGATCTCGCCGATCGAAGACCTCGGCGAGACGATGCAGCTCAGCTTCACGAACCCGTACCTCGAGCCCGAGAAGTACTCGATCGAGGAGTGCAAGGAGCGCGGCAAGACCTACGCCGCCCCGCTGTACGTCGAGGCCGAGTTCATGAACCACCTCACCGGCGAGATCAAGACCCAGACGGTCTTCATGGGCGACTTCCCCCTGCAGACCGGCAAGGGCACGTTCATCATCAACGGCACCGAGCGTGTCGTCGTCTCCCAGCTCGTCCGCAGCCCCGGCGTCTACTTCGACAAGACGCCCGACAAGACCAGCGACAAGGACATCGTCTCGGCGCGGGTCATCCCGAGCCGCGGTGCGTGGCTCGAGTTCGAGATCGACAAGCGCGACCAGGTGGGCGTGCGCATCGACCGCAAGCGCAAGCAGTCGGTCACGGTGTTCCTGAAGGCCCTCGGCCTGTCCAGCGAAGACATCCTGAACGAGTTCGCCGGCTACGACTCCATCGAGGACACGCTGTCGAAGGACACGATCCTCACGAAGGAAGACGCCCTCCGCGACCTCTACCGCAAGCTCCGTCCGGGCGAGCAGGTCGCCGCCGAGGCCGCCCGCGCGCTGCTCGACAACTTCTACTTCAACCCGAAGCGCTACGACCTCGCCAAGGTCGGCCGGTACAAGATCAACCAGAAGCTGGGCCTCGACAAGCCGCTCAGCGACTCGGTGCTCACGGTCGACGACATCGTCGCGACGATCAAGTACCTCGTGGCCCTGCACCGCGGGGATGCCTCGATCCCGGGCATCCGCGGCGGCCAGGCCGCCGAGATCCGTCTCGACACCGACGACATCGACAACTTCGGCAACCGCCGCATCCGCGCCGTCGGCGAACTCATCCAGAACCAGGTCCGCACGGGTCTGTCGCGCATGGAGCGCGTCGTCCGCGAGCGCATGACCACGCAGGACATCGAGGCGATCACGCCGCAGACCCTGATCAACGTGCGCCCCGTCGTGGCCGCGATCAAGGAGTTCTTCGGCACGTCGCAGCTGTCGCAGTTCATGGATCAGAACAACCCGCTCGCGGGTCTGACCCACAAGCGTCGCCTCTCGGCCCTCGGCCCCGGCGGTCTGTCGCGTGAGCGCGCGGGCGTCGAGGTCCGTGACGTGCACCCGTCGCACTACGGCCGCATGTGTCCCATCGAGACGCCGGAAGGCCCGAACATCGGCCTCATCGGCTCGCTCGCCTCGTTCGCGCGCATCAACGCGTTCGGCTTCATCGAGACGCCGTACCGCCGCGTCGAGGACGGCAAGGTCACCGACAAGATCGACTACCTCACGGCATCCGACGAGGTCGACTACATCGTCGCCCAGGCCGGTGCCGAGCTGAAGGCGGACGGCTCGTTCGCGACCGAGCGCGTGCTGGCCCGTCGCGGCCAGGGCGGCGAGGTCGACCTGTTCCACGCCGACGAGATCGGCTACATGGACGTCTCGCCGCGCCAGATGGTGTCGGTGGGCACCTCGCTCATCCCGTTCCTCGAGCACGACGACGCGAACCGCGCCCTCATGGGTGCCAACATGCAGCGTCAGGCTGTGCCGCTGCTGCGCAGCGACTCGCCGTTCGTCGGCACGGGTATGGAGGGCTACGCCGCCATCGACGCCGGTGACGTCGTCACCGCCGACAAGGCCGGTGTCGTCATGGAGGTCTCGGCCGACGTCGTGACCGTGCAGCTCGACGAGGGCGGCACGAAGGACTACTTCCTGCGCAAGTTCGACCGCTCGAACCAGGGCAACTCCTACAACCAGCGCGTCATCGTCTCGGCGGGCGACCGGGTCGAGGTCGGCGAGGTCATCGCCGACGGCCCCGCCACCGAGAACGGCGAGCTCGCGATCGGCAAGAACCTGCTCGTCGCATTCATGACGTGGGAGGGTCACAACTTCGAGGACGCGATCATCCTCAGCCAGGACCTCGTCAAGAACGACACGCTCTCCTCGATCCACATCGAGGAATACGAGGTGGATGCTCGGGACACGAAGCTCGGCAAGGAGGAGATCACCCGCGACCTCCCCAACGTCGCGCCCGACCTGCTGAAGGACCTCGACGAGCGCGGCATCGTCCGCATCGGTGCCGAGGTGCGTCCCGGCGACATCCTCGTCGGCAAGGTCACGCCCAAGGGCGAGACCGAGCTGAGCGCCGAGGAGCGCCTGCTGCGCGCCATCTTCAACGAGAAGAGCCGCGAAGTCCGTGACACCTCGCTGAAGGTGCCCCACGGCGAGCAGGGCACGATCATCGCCGTCAAGGAGTTCAACGCCGAGGACGGCGACGACGAGCTCGGCTCGGGCGTCAACCGCCGGGTCGTGGTCTACATCGCCCAGAAGCGCAAGATCACCGAGGGAGACAAGCTCGCCGGCCGCCACGGCAACAAGGGCGTCATCGCGAAGATCCTCCCCGTCGAGGACATGCCCTTCCTTGCCGACGGCACCCCCGTCGACATCGTGCTGAACCCGCTCGGCATCCCCGGCCGCATGAACTTCGGCCAGGTGCTCGAGACCCACCTCGGGTGGATCTCGAAGCAGGGCTGGAAGGTCGACGGCAACCCCGAGTGGGCCGCGCACCTGCCCGAGGCCGTCCGTGAGGCAGCCCCCGGCACCAAGGTCGCCACCCCGGTGTTCGACGGTGCGTACGAGGCCGAGATCGCGGGTCTGCTCGACTCGACGCTGCCCAACCGCGACGGCGAGCGACTGATCGACTCGTCGGGCAAGACGCAGCTGTTCGACGGCCGCTCCGGCGAGCCGTTCCCGGCGCCCATCTCGGTCGGCTACATGTACATCCTGAAGCTGCACCACCTGGTCGACGACAAGATCCACGCCCGTTCGACCGGCCCGTACTCGATGATCACCCAGCAGCCGCTCGGTGGTAAGGCGCAGTTCGGCGGCCAGCGCTTCGGCGAGATGGAGGTGTGGGCCCTCGAGGCCTACGGCGCCGCGTACGCGCTGCAGGAGCTCCTCACGATCAAGTCCGACGACATCGTCGGACGCGTCAAGGTCTACGAGGCGATCGTCAAGGGTGAGAACATCCAGGAGCCCGGCATCCCCGAGTCCTTCAAGGTGCTCATGAAGGAGATGCAGTCGCTCTGCCTGAACGTCGAGGTGCTCTCGGCCGACGGCACGGCGGTCAACCTCCGTGACACCGACGACGAGGCCTACCGCGCGGCGGAGGAGCTCGGCATCAACATCTCCAGCCGGTTCGAGTCTTCGTCGATCGACGAGATCTGACCTCGCACCCCGGCATCCGACAACAGAATTCCGACACAGGAGAACCAGTGCTCGAGTCCACCACTTTCGATCAGCTTCGCATTGGCCTTGCCACCGCCGACGACATCCGTCGTTGGTCGTACGGCGAGGTCAAGAAGCCGGAGACCATCAACTACCGCACCCTGAAGCCCGAGAAGGACGGTCTGTTCGGCGAGCAGATCTTCGGCCCCTCTCGCGACTGGGAGTGCGCGTGCGGCAAGTACAAGCGCGTGCGCTTCAAGGGCATCGTCTGCGAGCGCTGCGGCGTCGAGGTCACGAAGTCGTCCGTGCGCCGTGAGCGCATGGGCCACATCGAGCTCGCCGCCCCCGTCACGCACATCTGGTACTTCAAGGGCGTGCCTTCGCGCCTCGGGTACCTGCTCGACATGGCGCCGAAGGACCTCGAGAAGGTCATCTACTTCGCCGCCTACATGGTGATCTCGGTCGACGAAGAGGCCCGTCACCGCGACCTGCCGACGCATGAGGCCAACCTGCGCCTCGAGATCAAGAATCTCGCCGACCGTCGTGACTCGCGTGTCGCGGCTCGCCTGGCGAAGCTGGAGGAGGAGCTCGCCGTTCTCGAGAACGAGGGCGCCAAGGCCGACCAGAAGAAGAAGGTCAAGGACGCCGCCGAGAAGGAGATGGCGTCGATCCGCAAGAACGCGGACGACCAGGTCGCCAAGCTCGAGCGCATGTGGGACGAGTTCCGGAACCTCTCCGTCGGCCAGCTCAAGCAGGAGGACGACGTCTTCCAGGAGCTGCAGGACCGCTTCGGTCAGTACTTCGAGGCCTACATGGGCGCGGAGTCGATCCAGCGTCGCCTGCAGGCGTTCGACCTGGCCGCCGAGGCGGAGTCCCTGCACCTGCAGATCTCCGAGGGCAAGGGCCAGCGCAAGATCCGTGCGATCAAGCGCCTGAAGGTCGTCAACTCGTTCCTGCAGACGGGCATGTCCCCGGCATCCATGGTGCTCGACGTCGTCCCGGTGATCCCGCCGGAGCTGCGCCCGATGGTCCAGCTCGACGGTGGCCGCTTCGCCACCAGCGACCTGAACGACCTGTACCGCCGCGTCATCAACCGCAACAACCGTCTCCGCCGGCTGATCGACCTCGGTGCCCCCGAGATCATCGTCAACAACGAGAAGCGGATGCTGCAGGAGGCCGTCGATGCGCTGTTCGACAACGGCCGTCGTGGTCGTCCCGTCACCGGCACCGGCAACCGCGCCCTGAAGTCCCTCAGCGACATGCTGAAGGGCAAGCAGGGCCGGTTCCGCCAGAACCTGCTCGGCAAGCGCGTGGACTACTCGGGCCGTTCGGTCATCATCGTCGGTCCGCAGCTGAAGCTGCACCAGTGCGGTCTGCCGAAGCAGATGGCGCTCGAGCTCTTCAAGCCGTTCGTCATCAAGCGCCTGATCGACCTCGGTCACTCGCAGAACATCAAGGCCGCCAAGCGTGCCGTCGAGCGCACCCGTCCCGAGGTCTGGGACGTGCTCGAGGAGATCATCCGCGAGCGCCCCGTGCTGCTCAACCGTGCACCGACGCTGCACCGCCTGGGCATCCAGGCCTTCGAGCCGCAGCTCGTCGAGGGCAAGGCGATCCAGCTGCACCCGCTCGTCTGCGCGGCGTTCAACGCCGACTTCGACGGTGACCAGATGGCCGTGCACCTGCCCCTGTCGGTCGAGGCCCAGGCCGAGGCGCGCATCCTCATGCTCGCGTCGAACAACATCCTGAAGCCGTCCGACGGCCGCCCGGTGACCCTGCCCTCGCAGGACATGATCATCGGTCTGCACCACCTGACCACGGTCAAGGAGGGCGCTGCCGGTGAGGGTCGTGTGTTCGGCTCGGTCGGCGAGGCGATCCTCGCGAAGGACGAGGGCACCCTCGACCTGCAGGCGAAGGCGCGCATCCGGATCCCCGGACTGACGTTCCTCGAGGGCGAAGCGCCCGAGGGCTACGAGCGTCACGGCCTGGTGGATGCCTCGCTCGGTCAGGCGATCTTCAACGACACGCTTCCCAAGGGCTACCCGTTCGTGCGCGAGCAGGCCGACAAGGGCAAGCTGTCGCAGATCGTCAACAAGCTCGCCGAGGAGTATCCGAAGGTGGAGGTCGCGGCCTCGCTCGACCGCATCAAGGACGCCGGTTTCTACTGGGCCACGCGCTCGGGTGTGACCGTCGCGCTCTCGGACGTGCTCACGCCCCCGAACAAGGCCGAGATCATCGCCAAGTACGAGAAGCTGGCGCAGAAGGTCCAGGCCCAGTTCGAGAAGGGTCTCGTGACCGACGCCGAGCGTCGTCAGGAGCAGATCAAGATCTGGACCGAGGCGACCGACGAGGTGCAGGCCGCGATGAAGGCGAACTTCCCCGCGGACAACACCATCAACCGCATGGTGTCCTCGGGCGCCCGTGGTAACTGGCTGCAGATCCGCAACATCGCGGGCATCCGAGGCCTCGTCAACAACACCAAGGGCGAGATCATGCCCCGTCCGATCATCTCCTCGTACCGCGAGGGGCTGTCGGTGGCGGAGTACTTCACCGCGACGCACGGTGCCCGTAAGGGCCTCGCCGACACGGCCCTCCGGACCGCCGACTCGGGCTACCTGACCCGTCGCCTGGTCGACGTCTCGCAGGACGTCATCATCCGTGAGGACGACTGCGGCACGACGAAGGGCCTCGAGTTCACGATCGCCGCTCCGGATGCCTCCGGCACCCTGGTGCGCGACGCGAACGTCGAGAACTCGGTGTTCGCCCGCACGCTGGCTGCGGACGTCGTCGCCCCCTCGGGCGAGGTCGTCGCCTCGGCCGGCGACGACGTGGGCGACGTGCTGATCGACAAGCTGGTGGATGCCGGTGTCGAGACCATCAAGGTCCGCTCGGTTCTCACCTGCGACTCGGCGGTCGGCGTCTGCGCGAAGTGCTACGGCCGTTCGCTCGCGACCGGCAAGCTCGTCGACATCGGCGAGGCGGTCGGCATCATCGCCGCCCAGTCGATCGGTGAGCCCGGCACGCAGCTGACGATGCGCACCTTCCACACGGGTGGTTCGGCCTCGGCCGACGACATCACCCAGGGTCTGCCGCGCGTGCAGGAGCTGTTCGAGGCGCGCACCCCGAAGGGCGCCTCGCCGATCGCGGAGGCCGACGGCCGCATCACGATCGACGAGACCGACAAGGCCAAGAAGGTCATCCTGACGCCCGACTCGGGCGACGAGCCGCACGTCTACCCGGTGCTCAAGCGCGCCACGCTGCTGGTCGAGGACGGCCAGCACGTGACGGTCGGCCAGCCGATCCTGGTCGGCACGCTCGACCCCAAGGAGGTCATGCGTGTGCAGGGTGCCCGCGAGGTGCAGAAGTACCTCGTCGGCGGCGTGCAGGGCGTGTACCGCTCGCAGGGTGTGCCGATCCACGACAAGCACATCGAGGTCATCGTCCGTCAGATGCTGCGGAAGGTCACCGTGGTCGATCACGGCGACACGACGCTGCTGCCGGGTGAGCTCGTCGACTTCAAGCGCTACCAGCAGATCAACCGCGAGGCCGTGGCCGAGGGCAAGCGCCCCGCGTCGGGTCGCCCCGAGCTGATGGGTATCACGAAGGCGTCGCTCGCGACCGAGTCGTGGCTGTCCGCGGCATCCTTCCAGGAGACGACGCGTGTCCTGACGCAGGCGGCCATGGAGGGCAAGAGCGACCCGCTCGTCGGCCTCAAGGAGAACGTCATCATCGGAAAGCTGATCCCCGCCGGAACCGGGCTTGCGAAGTACCGCAACGTCACGGTCGAGGCGACCGAGGAGGCCAAGAGCGAGCGGTACCCCAACCGCATCTTCGCCTCGGACGGCGCGTACTCGGGCGACGACCTGAGCTACGTCGACTTCGACAGCTTCACCACCGACGACTTCACGCCGGGCACCTACAACTGAGCCTGGTCTGATCGCACCGAAGGGCCCCGGGACATCCCGGGGTCCTTCGGCGTCTGCGGGTGGGGTTCCGGGCGGGTCTCCCTCGATCTGGGCGGCTCGCGGGCGCGTGCGGGGAGGGGCGCACGGCGGCGGGTTAGCGTGAGGGCATGGCTCGTGTCGGAGGCAGGAATGCCGCGTTCGCGTGGGTGGTCGGCGTCGGCTGCCTCGCGATCCTCGGCGTGCTCGCCGCGCTGGCCCTGCCGCTGATCCCGGCCTCCATGACCTGGTTCGGCACCACCGTGGACACCGCGCAGGGCACCTCGCAGACCGCCCCGACGTCGGCGCCCGTCGCCGCGGGCGAGGAGGGCGCGCTGCCCACGGAGTGCCCCGCGCTCTACGACGAGGCGCTGTGGGCGACGATGCGCTTCACCCGCGGCGCCGTGCTGACGCCGTCGAAGGACGCCCCCGTCACCACCGCGACCGCCCTCGTCTCCGCGCTCTCGCCCGACGTGCAGCTCACCTGCTTCTGGCACGCCGACGCGGGCACCGTCTCGACGACGCTCGCGACGGTGCCGCCCGACGCCGGCGCGATCGCGGCGGCGGCGCTGCCGGGCTCGGGATTCACGTGCGAGAGCGTGGACGAGCGCACCCGCTGCACCCGCACCGACGGCGACCTCACCGAGACGATCGAGGCCGGGGGCGGACTGTGGCTGTCGACGAGCGAGTCGGCGTGGCATCCGGCCGGCTACGTCAGCCGCACCGGCGACCGCATCTGGGGCTGAGCGCGCGTCGGCAGGATCAGGGCGTGGTGGCCGCGGGCCAGAGCGCGTCGATGACCGAGTCGGTGTACCCCGCCGGCGCGAGGTTCGAGAACTGCGTGTCGACGATCACGCCGTCGCGGTAGAACAGGGTGCGGCCCTGCTGCAGGGGGAGGGTGCCGCTCTCCCACGTCGACTCGCAGCGGATGCCGCCACGCGGCTCGTAGCACGTGTAGCCCTCGTTGCCGAGCTCGTACAGCGCGTCGCGCGCCTCGCGGTCGGGCGAGTAGCCGGTGACCGTGACGAGCCACGTCGCCGCGGCACCCGGCTCGCCCCAGACGCACACGCGGGAGCTGTCGGAACGGATGCCCCCGCCCATGCCCTCGGCGTTCAGCGGCACCCCGTCGAGCTGAGCGAGCACGTCGGCGTCGAGCAGGTCGCGGCACCCCTGCGGGAGGTCGGCGGGAAGCGCCGTCGTCGAGGTCGACGGTCCCATCGGGAACGGCGCGAGCGAGGGGCCCGGGGTCGGGGTGGCCGCCGCGGATGCCGAGGCATCCGATGATGCCGTCGGCTCCGACTGACTCGGGTCGGGGGTGCCGGCGCAGCCGGTCACCAGGGCCGCGGCCAGCGCCACGACACCGACGGCGAGGCAGGCCCGCGCCGTCGGACGGGCGTGCGGGCGGAGGCGGTGCGGCATGCCTCCACGATAGACAGCGGGGCCGGGTTCGCCCGGCGTGACACGGTGGCGCGGTGACACGGTGGCGCGGTGGCGCGGGCATCCCTTCCTCGCAGACACGGCGCGGTGCCTCCCGGTCGCGGCGGGACCTGCGCGTTACGCTCACTGTGCGGCGGCACGTGCCCCGCGTGAGGAGCACACGCCATGAGCGACCACAAGTACGGCGAGCCGGTCGAAGACAGCACCGCGCACGGCGAGGCGACGTCGGCCGACGAGGCCGTCGCGCGCGCCCACGAGGGCCTGGCCGACGCCGAGGCCGCCTCGCGCGAGGCCGCGCAGGGCGACGTGACTCCGGGCGAGGCCGCCGCGCACGAGCGCGTCGTCGACGACGGTGCCGGATACGGCGCCGCGCACGACGCCACCGTCGCCCACGACTCCGCCGCGCACGACACCACGGCTGCGCACGACGCCACGGCTGCGCACCCGGTCGAGCCGGCGACGACCGCCGCGCCCGCCGCGGGCAGCCTGTACGCCGACGACCCGGTCGACGAGACGTACACGCCCGGCGCGTACTCCTCGGGCGACTACTCCTCCGCCGCCGCCACCGAGGTCGTCACTCCCGCCGCATCGCAGGACGCCGCCACCGAGGTCGTCGCCCCCGCCGTCGTCGCGCCCGTCGTGACGCCGGTCGTCGAGACCTCGACCCCGCAGCCGATCTTCGTGCAGGCGCCCGAGGCGCCGCGTCCGCGCGGCAACCGTGCCGCGGCGGGGCTCATCGGTCTGCTCGCCGCGGTCGTCTTCGGCATCCTCTACCTCGCAGCTGCGCTGGGCCTGCGCGCCCTCGACGGCGACGTGACCGGCGCCAACGTCGGCACCGAGGCGCTCGCCGCACTCGGCTCCTGGTGGTTCTGGGTGCCCGTCGTGGTGTTCTACCTCGCGTTCTGGCTGCTCGGCGCGATCATCAACCGCGGCAGCTGGGCGCACTGGGTCATCTTCGGTCTCTTCGTCGGGCTCGCCTCCTACGGCGGACATCTCCTCGGTCAGCTCTTCCAGGCGCCGTTCTGGCAGCTGACCGCCAGTCAGGGCGAGGAGGTCGTGCGCGGCCAGCTGCTCGCGCCGCTCGCGATCGTCGCGTTCGTGCTCGGGCGTGAGCTCACGATCTGGTTCGGCGGCTGGGTCGCCGCGCGCGGCAAGCGCGTGAGCGAGCTGAACCGCGAGGCGCAGCGCGAATACGAGCGCACGCTCGAGGCCGGCCCACGCCTCCACCAGGGCTGAGCGCGACACGGGCGAGCACGAGCATCCGAGGCGCACCATCCGAGCGATCCTGACTCCGGGCACCGGCGGAAGATCGTGACTGACGCTCGTCCGGGCGTGACCCCGCTGGTCGCGCTGGCGTTCGGCACGATCGGGTTCTTCGCGCTGCTGATCGCCGGGTTCGGCATGCTGAGCCTGCTCACCGGCGCCGAGGTCGTCGCGGTGCCGGGGCTCGGCCCGCTCCCGGGGGCCTTCGCGGTGGCGTTCGCCGTGATCGCCTTCGTCCTCGCCACATGGGCCGTCGTGCGGCGCCCCGAACCGGGCTACGGCGGCGTCGTCCTCGTGGTCGTCGCGACCTTCCTCGCCTACCTCCTCGGCCTGCTCGTCGGAGCGATGTTCGGCGGCATCGACCTCGCGCGCGCGCTCGCCGCCGCGGGCGCCTTCGCGACCTCGTGGTTCGCGGTGGTCCTGGCATCCACCGCCCTCATCGCCGGCTGGACCGCCGTCGCGCTCGTGCGCACCCGCGCCGGGCGGCCGCGCTGGCCCTGGGAAGACCGCTCCGACTGAGGTCGGCCGCGCCCCGACTGAGGTCGGCCGCGCGCTCGTCGGCGGCGCCCGCCGCCGAATCTCGCGAAATCCCGGCGGATCGGCGCCGCACGGGCGACAATGGAGCCGTGGAGCGGTCGCTCGAGACCCAGGTCAGCCAGGCGGTGGATGCCTGGCTGCGCTGGCTGCCCCGATGGGAGCCGGCCACCCACCGCGGGCGGGTGGCCCCCTGCCGCCGCTGCATCGGGTCGCCCGTGCTGTCCGCCGCCGGCCTCGGCGCCGACGTCCCGCACGGGGTGCAGCACGGGCTGTCGACCCGCGTGAAGACGATCATCGACCACGCGGTCGCCGAGTACACGTCGCGGAACCTGCCGATGCTGCAGGCCGAGCTCGACCAGCAGGCCGCGCGCAACCGCGCCCGCAGCTACCGTCCGAGCGAGGGGCTCGACCCCGAGTTCGAGGGGCTGCCGCTCGACCCCGACCCGGTGCCGGGTGCGCCGTTCCTGTTCACGATCGGCGGCCTCGCCGCCGAGGTCGACGCCGACATCCCCGAGCTTCCGCCGCTCACCGACGAGGCGAAGGCGGCGCTGCGGCAGGAGGTGGGGCTCGCCGACGACTACGCCAACCTGATCGGCCGCGAGGTGTGCGCCGTGCTGCTGCACCATCGCCTGCGCATCCAGGCGGCCGTCGGCCAGTACGTCGAGCCGCAGATCGCGGCGATGCTCGAAGAGCTGACGCGTTCGCTCGACGCGCCGTTCGACCCGAACGGCGACCCGGGTCTGACCGAGCGGTAGCCGCGACCCGCCTCCGCCTCGCGGGGCGAGGCGGCGACCGCCGTTTTGTTAGCATTACCGGGTCTTCGAAGAGGCCGGAGGCGAGAACATCAGAGGGCTGGGGGTGCTATGACGCGCAGGCTGCCCTCCGCGCCGCCGCTGCTGCCCGGCCTCGACTACGTGCGCCCGCTCGGTTCGGGCGGATTCGCCGATGTGTTCCTCTATCAGCAGGACATGCCGCGCCGTCAGGTGGCGGTCAAGGTGCTGCCCGCCGACGAGCGCGACCCCGACCTGCTGCGCATGTTCAACGCCGAGGCGGACGTCCTCGCCCACCTCTCCGCGCACCCCGCGATCGTCACGGTCTACCAGGCCGGCATCTCGGCCGACGGCCGTCCCTACATCGTGATGGAGTACTGCCCGGGCTCGCTCGCCCAGCGCTACCGCATCGAGCGCATGCCGGTCGACGAGGTCATGGCGATCGCCGTGCGCCTCGCCGGCGCGCTCGAGTCGGCGCACCGGGCGGGGCTCATCCATCGCGACATCAAGCCCAGCAACATCCTCGTGACGACCTTCGGGTCGGCGGTGCTGGCCGACTTCGGCATCTCGTCGACCCTCGTGCGCTCGGAGGGTGCCGAGGTGCTCGCGATGTCGATCCCGTGGAGCGCGCCCGAGGTGGTCGCCGAGCAGACCGGCGGCACCGTCGCGAGCGAGGTGTGGAGCCTCGGCGCCACGGTGTACTCGCTCCTCGCGGGGCACAGCCCGTTCGAGCGTCGCGAGCGCGGACAGAACACGCGCGACCTGATGCGGCGGCGGATCGCCCGGGCGACCTTCGTGCCGATCGCGCGCGACGACGTGCCCGACGCGCTGCAGCAGGTGCTCGCGACCGCGATGGCCCGCGAGCCCGAGCGCCGCTACCGCACGGCGGAGGAGTTCGGTGAGGCGGTGCGCGAGGTGCAGCGCGCCGAGCAGCTCGCCCCGACGCCGCTCGAGGTGCCCGCGACGGAATGGATGCCCGCCGCTGCGAGCGTCGACTTCGCCGACACGACCGCGCGCGGGCCGGTGCGCAGCCGCGTCGCGCACGAGGGCCGCCGCCGAACCGGCGAGCCGGCGGATGCCACGCGCCTGCGCCGCGACGAGGATTCGAGCATCAGCGGCCCGCCCCCGGCGCCGCGACGGGTATGGCCGTGGGTGGTCGCGGGGGTCGTGACCGTCGTGGTGGTGGCCGCGGTGGTCGCCCTGCTCTGGGCGGGACTGCGCTGATGCGACGGCGCGTCGCGCCGACCGTTACGGCGCTGATCGCGGCGGGCGCCGTCGTCGCCGTGATCGCGGGAATCAGCGTGGTGTGGCCCGGTCTCGACGCGCAGCAGACGCCGCCGCGCGACACGACGGCGTGGGTGCTGCAGGCCGACGGGCTGCGCTACGCGCGCGTCAACACCGCGATCGACGAGCTCGACACCGTCCGCACGGTCAGCAATCCGAGCCGCATCGTGGCGACGCCGACCGGCTCGTACATGTTCACCGACAGCGACGCGAAGCTCGTGCGCATCGACGACGCGGTGCCGGTCGATCTCGACGCCGAGGGCCTCCGCAGCGTGCAGGCGTCGCCCCCGGGCACGCAGGAGGTCGACACGGCGGGAGACTACGTCGCGTATCGCACCGACGCGGGCGCCGTGTTCGCGGGGCGACTGTCGACGGGCTCGCTCGTTCAGGTCGATCCGACCGGCGATGCGTCGACGGGGTCGTCGGATGCCTCGGCCCCGACGGCCACCTCCGACGCGATCGCGGTCGACGCTCGCGGCGAGCTCTTCAGCTACTCCGCCGAGGCGGGCACGGTCATCCGCGTCGACATCGCGTCGAACTCCGTGCAGCGCACCGACCGGGTCGAGGCCGACGCGGCCTCGCCCGTGCTCACCGCGGCCGGCGACGAGTGGGTGCTCGTCGAACCCGCGACGGGCAGGTACTGGTCGCGCGCACAGTCGGCGACGGCGGGGACGAACGGCACGGTGTCGGTCTCGCGCACCGATCCCGACGGCGACGCCGTGTACCTCGCCGACGAGACCGGTCTCGTGCGTGTGCCGACCGCGAACACGCCCGCCGAGCGGGTGTTCGGCGACCGCACCACGGCTCGCGGCGCGCCCGCGCGACCCGTCGTGCGCGCGGGCGTCGTGCACGCCGCCTGGCTGCCCGAGGGGCAGGGTCCGGGCACCCTGTGGGATTCCGCCTCCGGCGACGTGACCCTCGACTACGCCGGCGCGACCCTCCCCACCCAGCGCCGTCCGGTCTTCGTCGACGCGGGCGACGGGCTCGTGCTCAACGACGCCCGCTCCGGCTGGGTGTGGCGCGTTCCCGACGGTGCGCTCGTGCCGTCGAGCCAGGACTGGGATCTCGACGCGCCGGTCCAGACCGCGCCGCAGACCACCGAGCAGGAGCCGCCCGCCGTCATCGACCCGCGGCCTCCGGTCGCCGTCGCCGACAGCTTCGGCGTGCGCGCGGGCGCCCTCGTGACCCTGCCGGTGCTGCTCAACGACCACGACCCGAACGAGGACGTGCTCACGATCGACCCGGCATCCGTCGAGGGTCTCGATCCCGCCTTCGGAACCCTCACCCTCACCGATGACCGGCAGCGCCTCGCCGTCCGCGTCGAGGCGGATGCCTCGGGGTCGGCGAGCTTCCGCTACGCCGTGAGCGACGGCACCACCCCCGACGGCCTCCTGTCGGAGCCCGCGACCGTGACGCTCCGCGTCGCCGGCGAGGACGAGAACTCCGCGCCGCAGTGGTGCGGAGTCGAAGGATGCCAGCAGGAGTGGCCGCAGCCCGAGGTCGCGCCCGGCGGCAACGTGAGCGTGCCGGTGCTCGGCGACTGGGTCGACCCCGAGGGTGACCCGGTGATCCTGCTGTCGGCCACCGAGGACACCGCCCTCGGGCAGGTCGCGGCGACGCCCGAGGGCACCGTCGTCTACCAGCACTCCGACTCCGGAGCCGGGGGCGAGGAGCTCGCCGCGATCACGCTCACCGTCGGCGATGCGCGCGGGGCGACGACGACGAAGACGCTCTCCGTGCGGGCGCGCGGCGACGCGCAGCCGCGCGTGCAGTCGTTCGCCGTCGTCGACACGGCGGGCTCGCGGGTGAGCGTCGACGTCGCCCCGCACGTGACCGGCACGGCCGGGTCGGTGACCCTCTCGTCGGCGCGCGTGCTCGACGACGCCGCCGCGACGGCTACGGTGGTCGGCGGCACGACGCAGTTCGACTTCGCCGCCACGGCGGCGGGCACCTACCGCGTGGCGGTCACGGTCTCGGCCGACGGGCGCGAGGCCACCGGGACGGCGCGCATCACCCTGCTCGCCGCCGACGCGCCGGCGCAGCTGGCGACCGCGCCGGTCGTCGCGTTCGTCCGTCCCCAGGCGGACGCGACCGTCGACGTGCTCGCCGCGGTGTCGAACCCCACCGGCCGGGTGCTGCTTCTGAGCGACGTCGTCGTGCACGCCGCGAGCGGGTCGTCGCTCACCGGCGACGCCGTCGGCCAGAGCCAGCTCCGCGTCTCCGGGTCGACGGCCGGTGGCGATCCGGGGCTCCTCGGCACCGTCGCGTACACGGTGAGCGACGGCACCGCCGACGCGGGGGCATCCGTCATCGGCGAGGCGACGGTGTATCTCCTGCCGGCGGCGAGCGAGGCCGCGCCGATCACCGTCGACGACGCCGTGGTCGTGCGGGCCGGCTCGCAGATCGACATCCCCGTGCTCGCCAACGACGTCGCCGCCGCGGGCGGACTGCCGCGCCTCGACCCCGAATCGGTCGAGTCCTCGACGCCCGACGCCCTCGCCTTCGCCTCCGGCGACGTGCTGCGCTACCTCGCCCCCGAGACGGCGGGCCAGTACACGGTCTCGTACCGTGCGTTCACCACCGGATCGCCCACCCTCGGCGACGTCGCGACCGTGCGTGTGCAGGTCACCGCGCCCGACGCCAACCGCGACCCGCTGCCGCGCCGCCTGTCGGGCCGCGTCGGGAGCGGGCTGTCCACGACGATCCCGTTCGACGGGTTCGGCATGGATCCCGACGGCGACGTCGTCCGGCTCGAGAGCATCGTCGGACAGCCCGCGCACGGGTCGGCGGCGATCTCGGCCGACGGCACCTCGATCGTGTACACGAGCATCGCCGGGGTGAGCGGGCAGGATGCCTTCACCTATCGCGTCGTCGACGCGTTCGGCGCGACCGGCGAGGGCACCGTGCGCGTGGGTGTGCTGAGCGGAGAGGCGAATCCGAGCCCGGTCACTTACACCGACTACGTGCACGTGCAGGCGGGCGGGGGCAACGTCATCCGCGTCCATCCGCTCGCGAACGACATCGACCCGACGCAGGGCTCGCTGACCCTCGCCGCCGTGCGTCCCGACGCGCCCGAGCTCGCCCTCGACGGCACGCCGACCGACGAGTACGCCCGGCTGAAGAGCCGCATCCAGAGCGTCACCGACGACACGGTGACGATCGCCGCGGGCACCGATCCCGGGACGATGGCCTTCTTCTACGACGTCGAATCGTCGTCGGGGAACACCGCTCGCGGGCTCATCGTCGTCAAGGTCGTCGCCCAGCGCGTGCCCGACTTCCCCGTCGTCGCCGACACCGTGCTGACCGCCGCCGACCGCGACGACCTCGCCGACGGCGTCGATGTGCTGCGCGGCAAGGTGCTGTGGTCGGGCGGTGACGCGAGCGATCTCGTCGTCGGGCTGTGGGGATCGCCGGAGGGCGTGAGCGTCTCGGGCAGCCGGGTGCGCGCCGAGCCGAGCGACGCCGCGCGGCTCATCCCGTTCTCGGTGACCGGAGAGAGCGCAGCGGGCCCCGTCACGACCTACGCGTTCCTCCGGGTGCCCGCGGCGAGCGAGGGCGCGCTGTCGCTGCGCGCGGGCGTCCCCCCGATCGTCGCGGCAGAGAACGGGCAGGCCGAGGCCGACATCGCGGCGATGGTCGCCGTGCCGCGCGGCCGCACGCTCGAGATCGGCGCCGCCGACGTGCGCGCCTCCGGGGCGAGGCCCGCGGCGGTCTGCGTCGCGACGACCGGCACCGGCGTCCGGTACACCGCCGGAGGCGGCGCCCCGTGGACCGACGCCTGTCTCGTGCCGGTGCGGCTCGTGGGCGGCAGCGCGTGGACCGTGCTCGCGATCCCGGTCGCGATCACCCCGCTCGACCCGCAGCCGACGCTCGCGCCCGCCTCGCTCGAGATCGCGCCCGGCGACACCCACGTGTACGACCTCACCGCCATGACCACGTGGCGCGGCCCCGCCGAGGCGATCCAGTACCGGGTGACGGGCTCCCCGGCATCCTTCGTCCTCAGCCTCGACGGGTCGCAGCTCACCGTCCGCGCGGCCGACTCCGCCGCACCGGGCGCGGTGGAGGGCGTGATGGTCGAGGTCACCAGCCACGCCGGCGTCACTCCGGCGCGCATCACGCTGCGGGTCGGCGCGGCCCCCTCGACGCTGCCCCAGGGCGGCCAGACCACCCGTACCTGCAGCCAGGCGTCGGGCGCGTCGTGCACCGTCGACGTCGTCGGCGCGCCGGGCGAGGTCAACCCGCTGCCCGGCACGCCGCTCCAGGTCGTCGCCGTCACGCCGACGAGCTCCTGCACGGGAGTGTCGTTCGCCGTCGCCGGACCCTCGAGCATCACCGCCAGCTGGACGGCCGACGCTCCCGGGGCGACCTGTACGGCGCGCTTCACCGTGCGCGACGCGCAGGGCCGGCAGAGCGCGGCCGCGCGCGACGGAGGGGTCACGATCGACCTGCAGGGTTTCCCGCGCGCACCCGCCTCGGTCTCCCAGTCGGCCTATGCCGACGGCAGCCTCACGCTGCGCGTCGACCCCGGTCCCGCGCAGACCTCGTACCCCGCCGTCACCGGGTTCGAGGTGCGCTACGGCGGTGAGCGCGTCACCACCTGCACGCCGCAGGGGGTCTGCCCCGCGCTCGCCGCGCCGAACGGCGAGCAGCGCCGCTACGAGGTCGTCTCGGTGAACGCCGTCGGTCCGTCGCAGACCGCGGTCGCCACGACCGCGTGGGCCTACGACCCGCCCGCGACACCCACCTCGGCGAGCGCCGTGCCCGCCGTCGCCGGCGCCGACGGCGGGGTCACGACCCTGACCTTCGCGGGGGTGGATGCCGCCGCGACGAGCGCCCTGCAGATCTCGAGCCCGGTCGGGGAGAGCATCACGGTGCCGGTCGCGGCGAACCAGACGACCGTCACCGTGCCCGTCTTCCGCGTCGGGGCGAACACGACGACCCCGGTCACCGTGTCGCCGGTCTCGCGGTTCGACGCCCCGCCGGGGCTCGGCGGCCCGGCGATCGGCTCCGTCGTCGTGCAGGCGCACGGCGTCGGCGCGCCCACGAACCCCGTCCTCACCCTCACCCCCGTCAACGTCGGCGGCGGACGGGTCGACATCACCGCCACGGCGACCGCCGGCCCCGGCGGCGACGGCGCGGCGACCCGGTTCGGCATCGTCGCGGCGGGGGAGACCTGCCGCGCGACCGCGGGCGGCGACCGCGCCGTCTTCCGCGGGCTCCCCGACGGCCGTGTCTACACGTTCACGCTGTGCGTCGAGGCGTGGTTCGGCGGCACACTCTTCGGCCGGGCGACCGTCGACGCCGACGTGCGCGCCGTGCAGAGCACCGCGGCGCCGCGCGGCTACACCTTCGTCGTCGGGCCCACGGCGCACGTCGACGGTGCTCGCGCGAACTGGACGATCGACGAGAACCCCACCTCGCCCGAAGCGCTGCCGAACGAGAACGTCGCGGTGTTCTCGGGCCTGCCGAGCAGCGTGTTCGACACCGACCCCGGCATCCGCGTGCGGTACGAGCACGTGTCGGGCTGGTGGCAGTCGGAGTGGGGCGCGGTCACTCCCGCCCCGGGCAGCGCGCCCACCCAGGTGCAGGCCACCTGGTCGCTCGGCGCCTGCACCGGCGGCACCCGCCTCACGGCCGACGGGCGCTCGACCGGCGACCGGGCGCGGTTCACGTTCGACACCGTCGACATCGCGTACTACGACGCCGCCGGGGCGCGCCTCGACCCGGGCGATGACCCCTGGCAGGTTCCCGCCACCGCGAGCCGCGTCGAAGGCATCCGTGTCATCGTCGACTGGGCGCGCACCGGATGGAACCTCGACGCCGCCACCGCGCCCCTCTCCGCCCGCTGCACTCCCGTTCCCCCCACCGACGGAGCCCCCACCCCATGACGATCACCACCGAACAGGCCACCTGGTTCGCGCAGACCTTCGCCGCCATCGCCGACAACGTTGAGCGGGCGGTGCTCGGCAAGCGCCACGTCGTCGAGCTCGTGCTCACCGCGATGCTCAGCGAGGGCCACGTGCTGCTCGAAGACGTGCCCGGCACGGGCAAGACCTCGCTCGCGCGCGCGGTCGCGCAGTCGGTGCAGGGCACGAGCACACGCATCCAGTTCACCCCCGACCTCCTGCCGGGCGACATCACCGGCATCACGGTCTACGACCAGAAGACCGGCGAGTTCGCCTTCCACGCCGGCCCGATCTTCGCGAACATCGTGCTCGCCGACGAGATCAACCGGGCGAGCCCGAAGACCCAGTCGGCGCTGCTCGAGGTGATGGAGGAGGGGCACGTCACGATCGACGGCGTCACCCGTTCGGTGGGAAAGCCGTTCCTCGTGATCGCGACGCAGAACCCCGTCGAGCAGGCCGGCACGTACCGCCTGCCCGAGGCGCAGCTCGACCGCTTCCTGCTGCGCACCTCGCTCGGCTACCCCGACCACGCCGCCACCGTGCGGATCCTCGGCCAGGCGGCCACGCCGATCGACGAGCTCGCCCCGATCATCACGCCGGGTGCCCTCACCGGCATGGCCGAGCTCGCCGCCGACGTCTACGTCGACGCGCTCGTGCTCGACTACATCGCGCGCCTCGTCGACGCGACGCGGTCCGCCGACGAGGTGCGCCTGGGCGTCAGCATCCGCGGCGCTCTCGCCCTCACGCGCGCGACCCGCGCGCGCGCCGCCGCGCAGGGGCGCACGTTCGTCACCCCCGACGACGTCAAGCGGCTCGCCGTCGCCGTGCTCGCGCACCGGCTGATCCTGCACCCCGAAGCCGAGTTCGACGGCGTCACCGCCGAGGCCGTCATCGGTCAGGTGCTGCTCGACGTCGCCCCACCCACCCGCAAAGACGCGCCATGACCCTCGGCGACACCCGCCTCACCCGCACCTCGGCGAACACCCTCACGGGGGAGCGCACCGAGGTGACCTCGGGGCGCGGACGGGCGCTCGTCGGAGCGGCGGTCCGCGCTTCGCGGGCCTGGACGGCGACCCGTGCCGCCCTGATCACCGCGTTCCGGTGGTGCGGCCGCACGATCCGGCCGGCGGGCGCCCTGGCTCTCGCCGCGGCGACGGTCGGGCTCGTGCTGGGGCTCGCGTTCGGCTGGGTCGAGGCGATCGTCGCCGGCGTCGCCGCGATCGTGCTCCTCGCGCTCAGCGTGCCCTTCCTCTTCCAGTCGCGCACCTACGACGTCCACCTCGCGCTCGGTCACGAGCGGATCGTCGCCGGTCACGGCGTGCGCGCCACCGTGACGGTGCGAAACGCCGGCCGTCGAGCGGCGCTCCCCGGCCGCATCGACGTGCCCGTCGGGGCCGGCCTCGTCGAGTTCGGGGTGCCGCTGCTGCGCGCCGGGGCGGTCTCCGAACAGGTGCTCGACCTGCCGCCGCAGCCCCGCGGCATCGTGCGCATCGGGCCGGCGACCACGGTGCGCTCCGACCCCGTCGGGCTGCTGCGGCGCGAGCATGCCTTCGACGACGCCCACGAGCTGTACGTGCATCCGCGCACGGTGCCGGTGCCCTCCTCGAGCGCGGGCCTCATCCGCGATCTCGACGGCAGCCCGACGACGCGCCTCGTCGACGCCGATATGTCCTTCCACGCGATCCGGGAGTACGCGCCGGGCGACTCGCGCCGCCAGGTGCACTGGAAGTCGACCGCCAAGACCGGGCGCCTCATGGTGCGCCAGTACGAGGAGTCGCGCCGCTCCCGCATGGCGGTCGTGCTCGGCCTCGCCGCCGCGGAATACGGCTCCGACGGCGAGTTCGAGCTCGCCGTCAGCGCCGCCTCCTCTCTCGCCGTCCGTGCCGTGCACGACGCGCGCGACCTCGACATCGTCGTCGGTGCCGAGATCCCGCGCGTCGTCCGCGGTCGCCTGCGCGCGATCCGGCACATCCCGACGGGGAGCCCCCGCTCCCTCCTCGACGGCTTCAGCGGCGTCGACCGGCTCGCGAACACGATGGCGTTCGCCGACGTGTGCCGGCTCGCCGCCGAGGCGAACGAGCGTCTGTCCATCGCGGTGCTCGTCACGGGGTCGCACGTGGGCCTCGCGGCGCTCCGGAAGGCGGCGTTGGCCTTTCCGGCGGATGCCTCGGTGGTGGCCGTCGTCTGCGACGAGCGCGCCCATCCGCGCACCCAGGTAGTCGGCGCCCTGACCGTCGTGACGGTCGGCACGCTCGACGACCTGGCGGGTCTGCTACTGCGGGGGGCGTCGTCGTGAGGCGGATCGTCGCGGGATCGCTGTACGCGGCCGCCGTCGTCGTGCTCGCCGCGATGGCGGCGTGGCCCATCTACCGGTCGTCGGCGTTCCTGGTGCTCGTCGTCGTGGCATCCGCTCTCGGCGCCGGTGTCGCCGCGCTCGTTACCTTCGTGCCGGCGCTCCGCCGCGGCGGCGGATGGGCGTGCGCGGGGCTGCTCGCGGCGACGCTGCTCGTCGTGGGCGTGCCGCTCGCGGTGCCCGGGCGCATGACCGACCCGGCCGCGTTCGTGCAGGGCCTCGGCGAGCTGGGGGCGGGTCTCGTCGTGGGGTGGAAGGACCTCCTCACCGTCGAGCTGCCCGTCGGCTCCTACCGCAATCTGCTGGTGCCGGCGCTCGTCGTCTTCCTCATCGGCACGGCCGTGCTGCTGCTGCTCGCCTGGCGTTCCGACGCGGTCGCCTCGCTGGCGGTGCCGGTCGGCATCGCGATGACCGGGTTCGGGCTGCTCTTCGGCCGCACCGAGGTGAGCACGCCTGTGGTGCTCGGCCCGCTGACCCTGTCCGCCCCCGTCGAGACCGCTGTGGGGCTCGGCTCGCTCACCGCGGGCGTGCTGTGGCTGTCGTGGCGGGCCCACGACGCGCGAGTGGAGGCGCTCCGCACGGCGGCGCGCTCGAGCGGCGTGCGCGTGCGCCGGGCGCGCGCGGGCTCGGGGGCCGACCTGCGCCGCTCGGGGATCGGCGTCGGCATGGTCGCCGCTGCCGCGGTCATTGCGCTCGCCGTGCCGACGGCCGCGGCGTCCCTCCCGCGCGACGTGCTGCGCGAGAGCACCGGGCCGCGGCTCGAGATCTCGCGCGCGGTGAGCCCGCTCGCCGCCTACCGCGCGATGTTCACCGACGCCGCGCACGATCAGCTGCTGTTCAGTGCGACGGGGCAGGACGTGCCCGAGCGCATCCGACTGGCCGTGCTCGACAGCTACGACGGCGCCGTCTTCCGCACGGGTGCGGGGCGAGACGCGTCGAGCTTCGTGCGCGTCGCCTCCGCGCGGCCGGCCGGAGCGGGGGAGCGCGTCGACGCCGACATCGTGGTCGGGGCGCTGGACGGCATCTGGATGCCGTCGGCCGGCGCGCTCACCGCGGTGCGCTTCGAGGGCACGCGTGCCGCCGCGCTCGCCGACGGGTTCTACGTCGACGACGAGCTCGGCGCCGCGGTGCAGACCACCGGATGGCAGGCGGGCGACGCCTACCGGCTCGAGGCCACCGTCGCACCCACCGAGGCGCTCGCCGCCGCGACGGCACCCGGCGGCACGGGCGGCGCCGGGGGCGACGGCGGCATCGACGACACGGTCGCCGCGCCGGCGAGCCTCCGCACCTGGATGCAGGCGCACGTGGGCGGCACGGGCGGGGCCGCCCTCGCGGGCCTCGTCGCGCTGCTGCGCGAGCGCGGCTACCTCAGCCACGCGCTGACCGACGCGCAGACGGCGTGGATGGCGGATGCCGGCGTCGACACCTTCGTGCCGAGCGCGGCGGGGCATTCGCTCGCGCGCATCGATCAGCTGTTCACGGCGCTGCTCGATCGGGAGAAGGATCCGCGGGCCGAGACATCCGGCAACTTCGTCGCGGCGCCCGGCGACGACGAGCAGTTCTCCGTCGCGGTGGCGCTGATGGCGCGCGAACTGGGCTTTCCGGCGCGGATCGTGGTCGGGACGCGCACGGCGTCGACGGATGCCGGGGTCTCGGTGTGCCGCGACGGATCGTGCCGCGGCGCCGACCTGTCGGCGTGGGTCGAGGTGCGCAGCGATCGCGGCGAGTGGATCCCGGTCGACGCGACCCCGCAGCACGTGCAGCCGCCGAGCCGTGAGGTGACGGCGCAGCCCGACCCGACGATCGGCACCGAGGTGCGCCCCGACAGCGTCGATGAGGCGCCCCCACCCAAGCCCGCGCAGGAAGACGCGGCCGCGACGACCGAGCGCCCCGCCGAGGTCGACCTCAGCTGGCTGTGGACGACGCTCCGGGTGGCCGGCGTCGTCCTCGCCGTCGCCGCGGTGCTCGTCGGACCCTTCCTGCTCGTGATCCTGGCCAAGTCGCTGCGTCGCCGCTCGCGCCGCGGCGCGGATGACCCGCGCGAGCGGATCGCCGGCGGGTGGGATGAGTACCTCGATGCCGCCGCCGACGCCGGGCGGCGCGCCCCGGCGGCCGCGACCCGCGTCGAGATCGCGCAGGCGTGGGATGCCCCGGGCGCGCGCCGGCTCGCCGACGGGGCCGACGCGGCGGTCTTCGCCGCGGAGCCCGCGACCGCGGACGAGGCGGCGGAGTTCTGGCGGATCGTCGACGCCGAGCGGCAGGCTTTCGCGGGCACGCGGTGGCAGCGGGTGCGCGCGGCCGTATCGTTGAGATCGTTCGTCCCCGGAGGGCTCCGCACGCGGCCGCCCGCCACCGAGAGCTCGTCCGACACCGAGAGGGGGAGCCGCGCGCGCGACGATGCTGCGCGGCGCACCGCATGAACACACCCGACGAGTCGCTCGCCGCCCTGCTCCTGCTCCTGTCCGTCGTGCTCACCGTCGCGCTCTACGTGTGGACGGCGCTCGCCGTGTCGGCGATGTTCCGCAAGATGGGTGAGGAGCCGTGGAAGGCCTGGGTGCCGTTCCTGAACACGGCGACGCTGCTGCAGTGGGGCGGCTTCAACCCGTGGCTCGTGCTGCTGTCGCTCGTCCCCGTCGCGCAGATCGTCGTGTACGTGCTCGTCGTCATCTCGGCACACCGGATCAACCCCGGATTCGGGTACGGCAACGGCATGACCGCGCTCGCGGCGCTGCTGTTCGTCGTGTGGGCGAGCATCCTGGGCTTCGGCCCCGCGCGGTGGCTCGGCGCGCGTGCGGCGGGTCGGCGCGGGGGTGCGTCGGCGGGGTCCGGCTCCCTGCCGGCGGGCCCGGCTGGCGCTGTCGCCGGTGCGCGCGCGGCCGGGGCGGTTGCGGGGGCCGCGGCCGCGCCGGCGGCGTCCGTTGCGCCGGATCGCGAACCGGAACCGTGGGCCGATGCGCCCGGCGCCGGGGACTGGGCCGGGGGCGTCGCGCCCGCGGTCGGCGCTCGGGCCGGCGGCGCCTCGACTGCCGCAGGTGCCTCGACTGGGGGCATCGCGCCCGCGGCCGGTCCGGCCGGTTCCCCCGGCTCCGCGGTGCATCCCGACCTCCCTGCGCCCGCGCAACCCTCCGGTTCCGCCCCGGCGCCCTTCGCCCCACCCGCCGCGTCGAACCCCGCCTCGGCGTGGACGCCGCCCGACACGACGCCGCACACCCCCGAACGCTCCGATCGCGATGCCGACGGCGCGCCCGGAGCCTCGGGCTCTGCATCCACGTCTGCGTCGCCCGCGGCGGCGGTCTCGGACATCCCCTCGCGTCCGTCCGCCGCATCCGTGCCACCGGACCCCTCGGCGGCACCCGAGTCTGCCGCATCGGGGACTGCCGCATCGGGGCCTGCCGCGTCGACGACCGCCCTGGTGGGAGACTCCCTGGCTCACGCCGCGCCGGTATCCGCGTCGTCGAGCCGGCCCGGCGCCGGGGACGCCCCGAGCGCAACGGTCGCCGGGGATCCGGCCCGCGACGGTGCGGTCGACGACGTCGACGCGCTCGACGACGGTGATGCCGCCTGGCCGTCCGAGATCGACGATGTCTCGGCCATCTACCCGTCGCCGTTCCCGCCGAGCCCCGCCGGCGGCGGCCCGTACGCCGCCCCGCCGGTGAGCGGCATGGGCGACCTGGGCGGACTCGGCGGCACGACCGGCGGAACGACCGGCGGGAGGAGCGGTGTCGCAGGGACGACGGCCCCCGATGCGTTGCGCGCCGGGTCGCGTCCGGCGCCTGACGCGCGCGCCGCCGGTCCCGGCGCGCCGATCGCGTTCGTTCCCGGTCTGCGACCTGCGGGTGCGGCGACTCCTCCGCCGCCTCCGGTCACGCGGGTGCCCGCCGCTCGGCGCGCCGAACCGGTCGAGCCGGTCACCCCGGATTCGCCGAGTTCTGCCGAGTTCGACGGCGGCCAGAGCGGCCGAACCCGCGGCGAGAGCACCGCGCCCGGCGCGTCGCCGGCGGCGGCGATCTTCGCGCAACCGGCGCGGGCGCGTCGCACTTACGAGGGTGACGATCCGGATGCCTTCCCCGAACTCTCCGGCGAGGTGTCGGCGGTCGTGGGTTCGCCGAGCGCCGGCGCGCCGCGCTCCGCGGTCGGTGCGGTGTCGGCTCAGCACCGCCGCAACGAATCGGGTGAGCTCGAGCCGCACGACGATCGCCCGGACGCTCGGGCGTCCAGTGCCAGCGACGACGATGCGGGCGACGACGAGGTGCTCGATCAGACCGTGATCGCGCGGCGGAACGTCCGTCCGGTGTGGGAGCTCGTCCCGGCATCCGGGTCGCCGATCCTCCTCAGCGCGACCGTGGTCATCCTCGGCCGGCGGCCCGCGAGCGACGCGGCCTACCCGACCGCGCAGCTGGTGGCGGTGCCGGGCGACGCGCGCACCGTCTCGAAGACGCACGCCCGTATCGAGCTGCGCGGAGATGCGTGGGTGGTCACCGATCTCGGATCGACCAACGGCGTGCTCGTGCGCACCCTGATGGGCGACGAGGTCGAGGTCGAGGCGGGCGGGCAACTGGATGCGGGGGAGCGGTTCTTCCTCGGCGACGAGGAGTTCCACCTGCGCCGCATCGACATCTGACCCCCCGCACCGCCGCTTCGCCCCCACCCCTCCCAACTTCTGGTCACTTGTTGCGCCCTCCCGCGCGCCGACCTCGCCACAACTGCCAACAAGTTGCTCTCGGGTCATCCCGCCGCCCAACTCCTGGTCACTTGTTGGCCCCCTCCCGCGCCTCGACCCCGCCACAACTGTCCACAAGTTGCCCCCGGGTCATCCCGCCGCCCAACTCCTAGCCATTTGTTGCCCCCTCCCGCGCGCCAACCCCGCCACAACTGCCAACAACTCGCGGGCCCCGCGACACACCCCCACAAGCCGCGCCCCACCCACCCACCCCCGCCCCGTCAGCGCATCCGACGGGCGAGCGCGTCGCCGATCGTGCGGGCGACCCTGCCGGCGCGCTGCGCGGTGCCCGTGATCCTGACGAGCTCCCACCCGAGCGCCGCGTAGGCATGGTGCTTCTCGATGTCCCGCTCCCACTGGGCCTGGCTCACGCGATGCTGCTGCCCCTCGACCTCGACCAGAACGCGATGATCGGGGAACGCGGCGTCCGCGATCCCGACCAGGCGACCGGCGCCGTTGCGGATCTCGACGTCGAGCACCGGCTCGGGCAGCCCCGCGGCGACGATGTCGCACCGCACGTCGGTCTCGAGCGGCGACATGCTCCCGACGCGGATCAACCCGAGTGCTTCGTCAAGCACCCGCCGCCCGCGCCGGTGGGGCGCCTGCGCCGCCGACCGCAGCTGCGCGATCGTCGCGAGCTGCAGATCCGGTCGAGGATGCCCGCCTGTCATCCGCGGCACGCGCACCAGGGCATCGCCCAACCGCACCAGCCCGCGCACGTCGAGCCGTCCCGCGAACCCGGCCCACACCGTCGCGGGGCTCGCCACGGGGAGGCCTCCGACGTCGCGCACCGTCGCGAGTGTGGACGAGAGTTGGATGCCACGCACACCCGCCACCCGCGGCGCCCGACCGGGCGCGAGCACCGCGACCTCGAGCTGCGCCAGCCCAGGGTCGTGGTCGAAGAGTCGGTCATAGATCGCCACGGCAGTCCGCCCCGTGTAGAACGCCCCGGCCGATCGCAGCGGCTCGAATCCCGCGACGCGGCGGAGCACCTCGGCGCGCACCAGCCGGTCCCGGTGGCCCGGCTCTTCGACGGCGAGCGCAGAGACGATGGATGCCTCGGGCTCCCGTCGCTGCCGCACGCCGCGGTGCGGTGCTTCGAGATCCCGCGACCGCAGGCGTGAGCGAGAGACGCCCGCCTCGAGTGCGGCCGGCACCGTGAACGCCCGCGCGCGGACCAGCGAGGCGGGCAAGGGGCTCGGCGGCTGGGACATGGCCCCACCTTGCCCGCGCGCACTGCGCCGTGGATGCGCGGAACCCCGATGTGTGGACAGTTCCGCGAATCGCCGCCCTGTGGAGGAGGCGCCGTGGCATCCATCGCTTGTTCCGGGTCAGTCGTGGTCGCCTCTCCACCCCGCCCCCGCGCGAAGTCCTTGACACTCGAGGCGGCTTCACCGGCTCGCACCCCGCCACAACTGCCAACAAGATGGATGCCACGGCGAACTCCTCGCCACTTGTGGCGGCCTCGACGGGCATGACCCCGCAACGACTGCCAACAAGTCGCCGCCCCCGCCGCCGCCCGCGCCGACACCCCAAACCCCACCCCCAACCACCCCGTCCCCACCGTTTGCTCGCATCCGTCATACGGCGTAGTATTGACCGGGTGTGCGTCTGCATGCGCTTATGCTGTGCCTCGGCATCGGATGAGCAGCGGCAGACCGCACGACAGGGATCGATCTGCGAACAGGTCGCCCCCACGGCATATCCACCACGCGAAAACGCGAAAACGCAAGAACCGCGGAAACGCACACACGCAAAAGCACAGCGCACTCCCGCTGAGCCGGTGGATCTGTGGTGAAACCACGACCGCTGTCACCGTGCAGCACCTGCGGGGCCCGAGAGGGATCCGCAGCCGAGAAGGAGAGAACGTGCCAACCATTCAGCAGTTGGTTCGCAAGGGTCGCTCGCCCAAGGTCACCAAGACCAAGGCGCCCGCCCTGAAGGCGAACCCGCAGCAGGCGGGTGTCTGCACCCGCGTGTACACCACCACGCCCAGGAAGCCGAACTCGGCGATGCGCAAGGTCGCCCGTGTGAAGCTCCGCAACGGCACCGAGGTCACCGCCTATATCCCCGGTGAGGGCCACAACCTGCAGGAGCACTCGCTCGTGCTCGTCCGTGGAGGCCGTGTCAAGGACCTCCCCGGTGTCCGTTACAAGATCGTTCGCGGCGCCCTGGACACCCAGGCCGTCAAGAACCGCAAGCAGGCCCGTAGCCGCTACGGCGCCAAGAAGGGCTGAGTGAGATGCCTCGCAAGGGACCCGCACCCCGCCGCGTCGTCGTCAACGACCCGGTCTACGGTGCTCCGATCGTCACCCAGCTGGTGAACAAGATTCTCGTCGACGGCAAGAAGTCGATCGCCGAGGCCATCGTCTACAACGCCCTGAAGGGCGTCGAGGCGAAGAACGGCCAGGACGCCGTCGCCACGCTCAAGAAGGCGCTCGACAACGTGCGCCCGACCCTCGAGGTCAAGAGCCGCCGCGTCGGCGGCTCGACCTACCAGGTGCCCGTCGAGGTCAAGCCGCACCGCGCGAACACGCTCGCGCTGCGCTGGCTCGTCTCGTACGCGAAGGGCCGTCGTGAGAAGACGATGACCGAGCGCCTGCAGAACGAGATCCTCGACGCCTCGAACGGCCTGGGTGCCGCGGTCAAGCGCCGCGAAGACACCCACAAGATGGCCGAGTCGAACCGCGCCTTCGCGCACTACCGCTGGTAATCAGCGATCCGACGGCCGGTCGGGTGATCCCCGACCGGCCGTCCCACGACATTCGTCACTACACGTAAGGACACCCCGTGGCACAAGAAGTGCTCACCGACCTCAACAAGGTCCGCAACATCGGCATCATGGCCCACATCGATGCCGGCAAGACGACGACGACCGAGCGCATCCTCTTCTACACGGGTGTCAACCACAAGCTCGGCGAGACGCACGACGGCGCGTCGACGACCGACTGGATGGAGCAGGAGAAGGAGCGCGGCATCACGATCACGTCGGCCGCCGTGACCTGCTTCTGGAACAAGCACCAGATCAACATCATCGACACCCCTGGCCACGTCGACTTCACCGTCGAGGTGGAGCGGTCGCTGCGCGTCCTCGACGGCGCCGTCGCCGTCTTCGACGGCAAGGAGGGCGTCGAGCCCCAGTCTGAGACGGTGTGGCGTCAGGCCGACAAGTACGACGTGCCGCGCATCTGCTTCGTCAACAAGATGGACAAGCTGGGCGCCGACTTCTACTTCACCGTCGACACGATCGTGAACCGCCTGGGCGCCAAGCCCCTCGTGCTGCAGCTGCCGATCGGTGCCGAGAACGACTTCATCGGCGTCATCGACCTCGTCGAGATGCGGGCGCTGGTGTGGCCCGGCGACGCCAAGGGTGATGTCACCATGGGCGCCAAGTACGAGGTGCAGGAGATCCCCGAGTACCTGCAGGACCGCGCGGCGGAGTACCGCGAGAAGCTGCTCGAGACGGTCGCCGAGACCGACGAGGCGCTGCTCGAGAAATACTTCGGCGGCGAGGAGCTCACGGTCGCCGAGATCAAGGGCGCGATCCGCAAGCTCACCGTCGGCGGCGAGCTCTACCCGGTGCTGTGCGGTTCGGCGTTCAAGAACCGCGGCGTGCAGCCGATGCTCGACGCGGTCGTCGACTACCTCCCCTCGCCCCTGGACGTGCCCGCCATCGAGGCGCACGACCCCAAGGACGAGGAGATCGTCATCGAGCGTCACCCCGACGCCAACGATCCGTTCGCCGCGCTCGCCTTCAAGGTCGCGGTGCACCCGTTCTTCGGTCGCCTCACCTACATCCGCGTCTACTCGGGTCACCTCGAGTCGGGTGCGCAGGTCATCAACTCGACCAAGGGCAAGAAGGAGCGCATCGGGAAGATCTTCCAGATGCACGCCAACAAGGAGAACCCGGTCGACTCGCTCACCGCGGGCAACATCTACGCCGTCATCGGCCTGAAGGACACCACCACCGGTGACACCCTCGCCGACGTCAGCGCGCCCGTCGTCCTCGAGTCGATGACGTTCCCGGAGCCCGTCATCGAGGTCGCGATCGAGCCGAAGACGAAGGCCGACCAGGAGAAGCTGGGTCTCGCGATCCAGAAGCTCGCCGAGGAAGACCCGACGTTCCGCACCGAGCTCAACCCCGAGACCGGCCAGACCGTCATCAAGGGCATGGGCGAGCTGCACCTCGACATCCTCGTCGACCGCATGAAGCGCGAGTTCCGCGTCGAGGCGAACGTCGGAAAGCCGCAGGTGGCCTACCGCGAGACGATCCGCAAGGCCGTCGAGCGTCACGACTACACGCACAAGAAGCAGACCGGTGGTTCGGGTCAGTTCGCGAAGATCCAGTTCGCGCTCGAGCCCCTCGAGGTCTCGGCCGACAAGACGTACGAGTTCGAGAACAAGGTCACCGGTGGCCGCATCCCGCGCGAGTACATCGAGCCGACCAACCAGGGCTTCCAGGACGCGATGAACGTCGGCGTGCTCGCCGGCTACCCCATCGTGGGCGTCAAGGCGATCCTGCTCGACGGTGCGAGCCACGACGTCGACTCCTCGGAGATGGCGTTCAAGATCGCCGGTTCCATGGGCTTCAAGGAGGCGGTCCGCAAGGCGAACCCCGCCATCCTCGAGCCGCTCATGGCCGTCGAGGTGCGCACGCCCGAGGAGTACATGGGCGACGTCATCGGCGACCTGAACTCGCGTCGTGGCCAGATCCAGTCGATGGAGGACGGCTCGGGCATCAAGATCGTCCGCGCCCTCGTCCCGCTGTCGGAGATGTTCGGCTACATCGGCGATCTGCGCTCGAAGACCTCGGGTCGCGCGGTCTACTCGATGGAGTTCGACTCGTACGCCGAGGTCCCCAAGGCCGTCGCCGACGAGATCGTCCAGAAGAACAAGGGCGAGTGAGCGAATGGATGCCGGGGCCGCGGCTCCGGCATCCATCACCGCCGCCCCGGTGACACACAACTTCATACCCGTAAACTAGAAACATCCCCGTAGAGCACCGGTCGCAATCCAGCGCCCGGAACCTCTACAACGAATGTCCTGAGGAGGACCCAGTGGCCAAGGCCAAGTTCGAGCGGACCAAGCCGCACGTCAACATCGGAACCATCGGGCACGTCGACCACGGCAAGACGACGCTCACCGCCGCGATCTCGAAGGTGCTCGCCGACAAGTACCCGTCGGCGACCAACGTGCAGCGTGACTTCGCGTCGATCGACTCGGCTCCCGAAGAGCGTCAGCGTGGTATCACGATCAACATCTCGCACGTGGAGTACGAGACCCCCAAGCGCCACTACGCGCACGTCGACGCGCCCGGTCACGCCGACTACATCAAGAACATGATCACCGGTGCCGCTCAGATGGACGGCGCGATCCTCGTGGTCGCCGCCACCGACGGCCCGATGGCTCAGACGCGTGAGCACGTGCTGCTCGCCAAGCAGGTCGGCGTTCCGTACCTGCTCGTCGCGCTGAACAAGTCGGACATGGTCGACGACGAGGAGATCCTGGAGCTCGTCGAGCTCGAGGTGCGCGAGCTTCTCTCCTCGCAGGACTTCGACGGCGACAACGCCCCCGTCATCCGCGTCTCGGGCCTGAAGGCTCTCGAGGGCGACGAGAAGTGGGTCCAGTCGGTCCTCGACCTCATGGAGGCCGTCGACGAGTCCATCCCCGACCCGGTGCGTGACAAGGACAAGCCCTTCCTCATGCCCATCGAGGACGTCTTCACGATCACCGGTCGTGGCACGGTCGTCACGGGCCGCGCCGAGCGTGGCACGCTCGCGATCAACTCCGAGGTCGAGATCGTCGGCATCCGCCCGACGCAGAAGACCACGGTCACGGGTATCGAGATGTTCCACAAGCAGCTCGACGAGGCCTGGGCCGGCGAGAACTGTGGTCTGCTCCTGCGCGGCACCAAGCGTGACGACGTCGAGCGCGGCCAGGTTGTCGTGAAGCCCGGTTCGGTCACCCCGCACACCGAGTTCGAGGGCACGGCCTACATCCTCTCCAAGGAGGAGGGTGGCCGCCACAACCCGTTCTTCACGAACTACCGTCCGCAGTTCTACTTCCGCACCACGGACGTCACCGGTGTCATCACGCTGCCCGAGGGCACCGAGATGGTCATGCCCGGCGACACCACCGAGATGAAGGTCGACCTGATCCAGCCGATCGCGATGGAAGAGGGCCTCGGCTTCGCCATCCGTGAGGGTGGTCGTACGGTCGGTGCCGGTACCGTCACCAAGATCATCAAGTAAGCCACTTCACCCGAAAGCCCCCGGTGCTACGGCACCGGGGGCTTTCGTCGTTCAGGGAAGCGGGTAGAGCAACTCAGAATTCCCGCAGGAGTTGCCCAAGTCGCTGTGGTGCCCGATCACGTGGATGAGGATTGTCTCATCTGGGGATACGCGGCCGCCGCCGTGGCGAGCTTCGTCGTGCCTCCATTGAATCCTCCCCCGGATTCCCACGCGAAAGAGAGACACCATGAACAAGCTCGCGAAGGGCTCGGTCGCCGCTGGCGTCGCAGTCCTCCTGCTGCTGGGCGGCGGCGGATCGCTTGCCTACTGGAACGACAAGGCTGGCCTGACCGGCGCGCAGATCGAGGCGGGCGAGCTGACCCTCGCCGTCGAGGACGGCGCGTGGTCGGATGACATCGCGCTCTGGGTGCCGGGTGACACCGACACCTACACGGCCAACCTGTCGCTCACCGCGACGGGCGATCACATGAAGGGCGAGATCACGGTCGACCAGAGTTCGATCGTCTTCGCGCCGACGACCGCCTCGTCCGCGTTCACGGTCACGTTCGCGCCCAACGGCACCCTGCCGGCCGGTGTGACCTACAACAGCACGACGAAGACCTTCTCCTTCTCCGGCGCGGTCACGGCCGACATTCCGGTGAAGGTCACCGTAGCGTTCCCCTACGGTACGGCTGTCGACAACACCACGCAGGGCGCCACGGTCCAGCTCTCCGACATCGCCTTCACGGCGACGCAGCTCGCACCGTAAACAGCGCGTCGCGGGCGGTGGCCCTCGCAGAGGCGAGGACCACCGCCCGCAACGGCTCTGATCGCTGATAGATCACATCCGATGCCTCCACTCCGCCCCGCCGCCGCGCCGCGGCCGACGCCCTTGCGACGCATCGCCGCGTCGGCGTTCGTCGCGGCGACTGTCGTCGTGGCTGCGCTGAGCGGCATCGGGGGAACCTACGCCCTGTGGAACTCCGAGGCGCCGGCGGATGCCGGGACGGTCACCGCGGGCTCCGCGGGACTCACGGCCGCGTGGTCGGGTGCGCAGACCGACCAGGTTTGGTCGAATCTGTTGCCGGGTGAGTTCGCTCAACGGCCGGTCGTGGTGACGAACACCGGTGCGGCGCCCCTCGCCCTCACCGTGGCCGTCGCCGGAACCGGCGCGTTCGAGGTGCGTGCCGCTACCGGCGCGTGCAGCGGCACAGCGCTCACCGCCGCCGCCGCCGATGGCTCAGCGCTCTCGTTGGGCGTGACGCTGCAGCCTGCGGCATCCACGACGATCTGCATCGAGGTGCGCGCCGCAGCCACGGCGTCTCCGGGGCTGACGCTCTGGTTCGCTGCACGATTCGACGGAACGCAGGTGCCACGATGAGATCGAGCGGACGTATTGCGTTCGTCGCCGGTCTGACTACGTTGCTCGTGCTCGCCGGAGGCACGGGTGCGGCAGCCTATTGGAGTGCGCAGGCGCAGGTTCAGATGACGGCGAAAACCGCGACGATCGGGCTCACGCAGGCATCCGCTGTGACGCCGCTCGGCATCACCTACAGTGACTCGGTGCGGAGCGCGGCGGGCTCGCTCACGCTGCAGAACACGGGATCGCGAGCCGCAACCTACAGCGTCACCCTTGCCGCGTCGGCACGGCTGCCTCGTTCGCGGCGACCGGTACGCTCGCGGCCGGGGCGTCAGTGACGCTGTGCGTGCAGACCTCGATGACGTCCGCGAACATCGCGACCTACGCGGGAGGCTCCGCCGACTTGGGGCTCCGCGCGCGGCTCGAATATGCCGCGTCGGATGCGTGGCGCGTCAGCGGCACGGCGGTCGCGTTCACACAGACGGTGTCGGAGGCGTTCACCCCGACGGGCACGTCGATGGTGCCGACCTGCAACGCCTCGTCGGGCCCGTGGTACATCGACATGAACTTCCCCCCGAACGTCGGTCAGCAGGCGAACACCACGTACCGCGCCTGGTTCGCGCGTGAAGCGACTCCGACCACGCGCGTGCTGTACCCGCGCAACAACGCCGGCGATGCGCCCAACGGCTGGTATCCGTACGTGCAGCTCTCGTGGTCGGATTCACGGATCGCGAGCTACCTGAACAGCGCAAACGGCGGTGTCGGCAACTCATGGGTCTTCGTCCAGCAGTCCGTATCAGGCGGCGCGTGGACGTATGTGGCCTACGGAAAGGGGCGCATCGTGCGCGAGGGCAATGACCCCCGACTGTACTGCGGGTGGCAGTGATGGTCGCCGTCTCCGTACCTCATGTCCCCGACACCGCACGCGGCTCGGGCAGATTCGGCGGCCTCTGGCGGGCGATCGTGACCGGCTTCAGCATCGGCGTCCTGTTGCTGGTCGTCGGTATCGGCATCCTGGTGATCGCGGTCCCCGCGGCTGTCGGCGGCATGCCGCTCACGATCCTCACCGGCTCGATGTCGCCCGCGATGCCCCCGGGGACGCTCGTCGTCGTGAAGCCGACGCCCGTTTCCGAGATCGCGGTCGGCGATGTGCTGACCTATCAGCTCGAGTCCGGTGAGCCGACGCTCGTCACCCATCGCGTCGTCGCTCGTCACGCGAGCACCGACTCGGAGGGCGTGACGTTCGTCACACAGGGCGATGCCAACGCGACGCCGGATGGGCCTTGACCCTTGATCGTGGACACGGTGTCGGTTCGGTTATGCCGCTTCCGCGATGGTAGCGGACGTGGTCTCCGCGTAGGCGGTCTCGTAGTTGTTCGGGGTGATCTGGCCGATCGCGGAGTGGCGCCTTCGGGTGTTGTAGCGGTTCGCCCATCGGAACACGGCCCGGTAGGCGGTGGCCTGGTCCGGGAACGCCGCCTGCCCTTCGAGGAGCTCCCGCTTGAGTGTGGCGTTGAAGCTCTCCGCGAGCGAGTTGTCGGCGCTCGTGCCCACCGCACCCATGGACTGGACGACGGTGAGCTGCTCGCAGAGGGCCGCGTAGGCCTTCGAGGCGTAGACGCTGCCGTGGTCGCTGTGGAAGATCGCGCCGGCCAGCGTCCCGCGGTCACGGGCCGCAGCGCGCAGGGCGTC
>NZ_JAJJIB010000030.1:0-10857 GCF_020905435.1 Microbacterium sp. F2E
CCCCCGCCGAGACCCGGGCCGCCTACTACGCCCAGACCGCAACCGCGGCCTGAAATCCACAAAGAGATCGTCTACGAAGCTTGACACAGCCCACCACGGCGAAGCTCGGCCAGCGCCGCATCACCGCGACACGCAGAGTCGCCGGGCTCATTCCGGTACCCGCCGGACCTGTTCCAGGCGACATGCGCACCGCGCTCACCGAGCGCCAAAGGCTGATCGAGACCGCCGTGCGTCAGCTTCTTCAGACCGCGATTGACGCGGGCGAAGCCTGGACCACACGCATGGGCCGACCACCCACAAGTGAACACGCCAGCCCGGGATGGTTCGCCCACGCGACCACCATCGCTCTGTACCGGCGGCGATACGACATCACCGGCCCCGTGGCACTGGGGAATCCGAAGGACATCACCAACCCTGGGCAGGCCAGTGAGTATCGCGTGGCCTCCTCTGCGTTGCGTCGCGCACGACAGGTCGCGGAGGCATCCGAAACGCGCACACCACGAAGGCAACCCCAGCAGGTCGAATACGGACGCCAGCTCTGAGCCTCGACCATGCGGGCTACCGTGGAGAAACATGATCCAGCGCATCCGCGACACCGGCGACGAGTTGATCCTCTACAACGATCAGCACGAACTCTTGCGCGTGACTGGCCCCACCCGGCTGCTCGGCGCGGCCTACGGCGGAGTCCACGTTCTGCCCGGTGGGCTGCTCGTCGTTGCCGGAATCGTCAGCCAGCGCCTTGTCGTCGAACCTGGTGGCAGCTGCTACGGCACCGGTTATGTCGGCGTCGTGCCCAAGGTCGCCGAAGGCGGCCTTCTCGACGTCTCAGGACATCTGGACCCCGCCCGGTGGCCGGAGGCGGCCGTCGGCGGCACCATCCTCATCGCCGCCGGCACACGCTACAAGAAGCACGTCGTTACCGCCGACGGCACCCTCGTACCCTTCGACCCGACCAATCTGGCAAAAGTCAATGACAGCTCGCCGAGATTCCGCATCATCCGAAGCGGCCCCACGCCGATCCTCAAAGGCCGGATCCAACTTGCTCTGTAGTAGTTCCGTGACCGCCTGGGCGAACGCGCAGCAGCACAGTCTACTGTTCGCAAATCTGCAAGGTCAGTCGCCCAATGCCTTGTAGAGGGTGAGGGCGAGTGCGGTGCGGTCTCGCTCGCCGAGCTTTCTCAACAGGGCTGAGACGTGGTTCTTGACGGTTCCTTCTGCGAGGACCAACTGCGCTGCGATCTCGGAGTTCGTCAGACCTTGTGCGACGAGTTCTGCGACGACGCGTTCGCCGCGGGTGAGGATCGCGAGGGATCCGTCTCCTGTCTCTTTGGTTTGCACTGCAGCGCGAGCAACTCGTGGGTCGATCACCATCCCGCCATCGATGACGGCGCGCAGCGCCGCGGTGAGACCTTCCACCGAGGTGTCCTTGAGCAGGAATCCGCAGGCACCGGCGGCGAGTGCTGCCTGGACGAGCGCGTCGTCATCGAAGGTGGTCAGGACGAGGACAGGGAGCCCGGGATACTCTTGTGCGCTGCGGGTCGTGAGTTCCACTCCGTCCATTCCGGGCATTCGTGCGTCGGTGAGGACGACGTCAACCTCGGTTGTGGAGAGAATGTCAAGCGCCGCATGCCCGTCTTCGGCTTGGGCGATCACATCGATTCCGTCAGCGGTGGACAGGAGCATGGCCAGGCCGCGACGGATCAGCTGCTGGTCCTCGACCAAGAGGACGCGTGTCGGGTCGGTCCTGTTCATGAGGTGATCTCTTCGTTCTCGATCGTGGCGTCGCTGAGTGGTACGGAGACTTCAAGCCGGAACTGATCGTTGGTCCGGCGTGCCAGCATCGAGCCGCCACGGCCCGATGCGCGGTCGGACAGTCCACGTAGCCCGAAACCGAGGGCAGGCTCACCGTCCTTCATCTCGATACCCGCGGCTCGCCCGAAGTCGTTGACGATCACCAGTGCGATGTGGTGGCCATCGACGCGGAGATCGATGCGCACGTTCCGCGCTCTGCTATGGCGCAAGGCATTCGTCAATCCCTCTTGGACGGCTCGATACATCAGTAGCGCGATCGCATCGTCGCGGGAGAGCTCATGGTCGGACGCGTCGTCTCCGATGACTTCGACCGTCAGGCCGGTGCCTCGGAACGACTCGGCGATCATCTCGAGTGCGGCAAGTCCCCGCGCTCCGGCATCGCGGACCGGACTGAGTGCTCGCACCCATGTCCGCATCTCTGCCAATGCTTCGCTGGAGGTGGCCTTGGCGGTGCGGATCTCTTCCCATGCCTGGTCGGCGTCGGCGCCTCGCATCCGTTCGGCGAGTTCGAGGCTCATCGAGACGAGCGTGAGCCGGTGCCCGAGGCCGTCGTGAAGTTCTCGTGCGCTGCGCGCGCGTTCGTCGGAGAGCAGCAGTTCCTTCTCGATCTCCGATGCGTGTCGCAGGCGGTCGATCACGTTCTGATCGGCGGTGCGTCTCTGTTCGAAGCTGCGAAGGGAGAGGCCGAGGACGATCCCGAAACATAGGAGCACCGCCACGGGGATGACGTTGACGATCCCTTGAAGCGTTGCTGAGAGGAACGAGCTCCACGATCCGAGGCCGCTGGACAGGAGGAGGGCGAAGCCCACGCACGAGATCCAGATCATCGCGTGGATCCCGGCTTTCAGCGATACGTCGACCACGGCGAACGCGACCACGAGCAGGAGGACCGGGATCGTGAAGTTCAGCGTCCCGAAGATGGCTACCGGGGTCGCCAGAAGGACGGCTGCCATGGTCAGGGCGACACCATGGCCGGCCCGGACGGCGCGGGGGCGCACGGCCCACAAGGCTCCAATGACCGGGACGAGGACGAGCCACATGATGGCGACGGCGAGCCCCGTTCCCGACTGGGTGAAGTCGATGATGCGCAGCACTGCGGCCATGATGAGGCAGCACAGCGCCACCGCCTGGAGTGCCGTCAGAGTGCGCTCGACGTTCACACGGGTGGAGCCCATACCCCCTAAGCCTAACTTCGCCGGCTGTCCGTGACTCGTGACCGTGGTCACGAGTGGGTCATGACCACGGGGGGAAGCATCTGGAGCTGCGCCGCCATAGCGTCGAGCGTGCAGGCCGCGATCATTCGCCTCTTCAGTGACATCGCGTGTGGTGCCCCATCAGGAGTCACTCGTTGCCTGCGTGTCGCGATGGATGCATTTCAGCACGAGATGCGCATCAGAAAGGTTGTGCGGTGCCTCTCGATGTCGAGTACCTCCGGTATTGCCAGCCCGGCAATCCGTTCTACGCGCCTCCAAGCACGGGTGAAAATGTTCGAGTCTTCGACGTGGGGCCGGGTGTACCGGAGGGATGGGAATCGAAGGCGACGCATCCATGGACGAACTGGTTTCCGCGCGGGTGGGTGTTTCCCCGGCAGGGCTGGAAGATCCATGTCTCTGCTACGCCGGACAACGCTGAGTCCGTTCTGACCACTGCGGCTGAGTATTGCTTTCGGTCGCGGTTACCGTTCAAGCACCTCACGACTCCGAATGACCTTGTTGTCCAGAACGGGAAGTACGCGGACCGGGGTGGTGCGGGCAAGTTCATCACGGTCTACCCGAGTTCCGATGAGCAGTTCACGACCGCTCTGAATGAACTCGACGCACTGCTGTGTGGTGCGGAAGGCCCGTACATCCTGTCGGACAAGAGATGGAAGTCGGGGCCTGTCTACTTCCGCTACGGCGCGTTCGTGCCGCCGTCGAAAGGTGCTGCCCACGTCTCGACCCTGATCGATCCCACCGGTGAAGAGGTCGAGGATCCTCGTCGTCCGGCATATACGCCGCCGGCCTGGGCGAGGTTGCCCGAGGCTGTGTCAGCTGCGTTGGTCGAAGAGGACGTCGACTTCGGTTTCACGATGCGTTCAGCGCTCCACTTCTCCAACGCGGGCGGCGTCGATCTAGCTGAAGCCACGACGGACGAGTTCGTGCCGGTCGGGACGATCGTGGTGCTGAAGGAGGCGCGACCGCACGCAGGTCTGGACGTCGACGCCACGGACGCTCTGGCACGACTTGCGCATGAAGAAGAGGTCCTGAAGGACCTGCAGGGGCTCGACTGTGTACCGGCCTACTACGGGTCCTTCACCGCCTGGGAGCATCGGTACCTCGTGATGGAGCGTGTCGAGGGGCACGATCTCAAGCGGGAGTGGATGACGCGCACACCGGTCTTGCGGCCTGCGCCTTGGAACCTCGATGACTCCTCGTACCTGCAATGGCTCGTATCCACGGTCGATCGCCTCGACGCCGCTCTCGCGTCCGTGCACGATGCTGGCTGGTTGCTCGGCGACATCCATCCCAAGAACGTCATCATGCGTGACGGGATCCGGCCGTGCTTCATCGATTTCGAGTTCGCTCACCGCATGGACCCCGCCTGGCGATGTCGACAAGGCGCACCCGGCTACGAGCCCGCGTTCGGTCTGAGTGGTGCAGCCGCGGATAGCTGGTCGCTGGGTGTGCTGGAACTCGATCTGCTGTACCCACAGGCCACGATCGCCGACCAGGGCAACGTGTGGAAGATCGAACAACTGCTCCGACGCGCATCCGCGGAGCTCGCAGTCCCCGAATCGGTGAGCGCATCCATCTGGTCAAAGACGCTCGGCGTCCTGCCTGACACGACCGCGCACGTCGTCGAAGAACGCGCGGGCCGACTCGAAACCCTCACCGACGCCCAGCTCTACGAGGAGATCTTCCGCGGCGTTCAGAACCTGGTGGACTGGGGCGCGACCGGCCCAGTCGTTCCTGGTGATATCGCCCTGTTCACCGCAGGCGGCGCCGAACACCAGGCCGGATACCCCTATGGGGCGGCGGGTGTCATCGACCAACTACGACGTTTCCCCGACGCGCTCGACCGCCAAGCTGCGGACCTCTGGCTCGCCACGCGAGTCGGCGAGGTGCGATCGCGGGGCCTCAGCGGCCGCGACGGCATCGAACATGCCGCGTACAACGCAGGTCTGGCCAGAACGCTCGACGCCCTCAACAGCACGGACTGCACCGCGCCCACCGATCCGACGCTGTGGTCTGGATGGGCCGGAGTCGGACTCTGCGCACTCGCCTCCGACGGTGACCCGCTGGAAGCGGCTCATCATCTGACGGTGCTCTTGGAGGACGGTGCGCAGGGCGCGTCAGTCGGTCTCTTGAACGGTTGGTGCGCGGCCGCGATCCTCTTCGCCAGACTGCACGAGGTCACGGGAGAGAACCGGTACGTCTCGCTGGCTGCTCGGGCGATCGACGCCGACCTTGCCCGGTGCACGATGACAAAGAACGGCACTCTCGAGTTCGACGAAGGATGGCGGACTCTGCCGTATCTCGGCATCGGCTCACTCGGGCCCGGACTCGCGATCCTCGAGCTGCAGCGTGTCACCGACACAACGATGTTCGCCGAGCCCCTCGCCGGAATCGACGCGGCAGCGACGTACTACCAATGCGCCCAACCGTCCCTCGCCCACGGCCTCGCCGGGTTCCTCATCTACCTGCAACGAAGAGTCCAACACCACCCGAGTGCCGCGCTCGAAGACGTCATCTCCACCCACCTGCGATCCCTGCGCCTACACGCCGTCATCGACGACACCGGCGTGTTCTTCCGAGGAAACCAGAACCTGCGCCTCTCGTCGGACTACCTCACCGGAGCCAGCGGCGTTCTCGCCGCACTCGATGAGGTCCTCGCCGGCAGCCGCGCACTCCCGTTCGGACTCTAAGAACGGGACCCATCCACCACGAAAGAAAGGAGGTGAAGAACCATGAACAAGATCCTCGAGTTCCAGACCATCGAAGGCGAGACCGACGCCCACGACGCCGCGCGCGTGAGCACCTTCAGCGTCATCCCGCCGTGCCCGGGTTGGCCCAGCTCGATCACGTGGGGTAACTGCTGAGTCGTCCTCACAGCTGGGAGCCGCGGTTCTGGCTGCACCTGCACCCAGAACCGCGGCCACCCCATCCCGACCATGCACAGCACATCCTGGAGAAGTTCACTTGACGACCATGCTCAGCGCCCGAGACCTCCGACGGGACCTGACGACAGGACGGACAACGACCACCGTCCTGCACGGCTGCGACCTCGAGCTGCAGGGAGGGGGTCTGACCGCCGTCGTGGGCCATTCGGGATCGGGGAAGACCTCTCTGCTGATGTGTCTCAGCGGTCTTGACCAGCCGACGTCAGGCATCGTGATGATCAACGGTCGCGACGTCTATCGTCAGTCCGCCGGCCGACGGGCGAGCATGCTTCGGTCAGAGATCGGATTCGTCTTCCAGCAATACAACCTCGTGCCGTTCCTCACCGTCGAGGAGAACATCACCCTCCCGTTCCGGCTCGACCACGCGGCGGTTCCCCGCGAGCTGGTCCGTGATCTCATCGAATCGTTCGGTCTGGGTCATCGTCGCCGCGCGCCGGCCCGTTCGCTCTCCGGCGGCGAGCAGCAGCGGACTGCGCTCTGCCGAGCGCTCGCCCGCCGCCCGGGCATCGTCTTCGCGGACGAGCCGACCGGAGCGCTGGACTCGCAAAGCACCCAGATCGTCCTGGGAGCACTTCGGCGCATGGCAGACGAGGGACAGATGATCGTCATGGTCACCCACGACCTCGACGCCGCAGCCCTGGCCGACACCGTCGTGATCATGCACGACGGTCGCACCGTGAGCTACCTCGGCCGTAGCACCAGCCAGGAACTTCTGGATGTCATGACCGAGCTGAAGGCGTGACACCGTGCAGCGATACGTCATCAGGATGTTCGCCGACGAATGGCGGCAATGGGTGCCCGCCGTCGCCGTCGTCGCCGTGATCGCAACGATGATCGGTTTGTGCGTCCACCAGTTCGCCTGGACCAGTGATCCGCAGTTCCGCGCGGCGGTCGTGGCCGCAGGCGTCCCGTTGGACGAGTTCCGGATCCTCTCGGTCACGATCTACACCGTGATCGCGCTCGTCTCCTGGGTCGCCTTGACCGTGGTGGGTCGAGCCAGCGTGCAGGCCACCCGACGCGCCCACGCGCTGTGGCTCCTGCTGGGGGCATCGCCTTCGACGGTGTTCCTCTCGACGCTCCTCGTCCTGGCGGTCGTCAGCGTGTGCGGCGCGGTCGTCGGTGCTCTTGCGTCGACACTCCTCAGCTTTTGGGCCGTACCGGCATTCAACGCCGAGGTCTCACCCGCGGTCAATCTGCCCGGGTTCGTGATCGTCCCCTGGGCGCCCGTGGCGATCATCGTCCTCAGTGTCGTCACCGCGATGGTGGGCGGACTCCTGCCGGCGCGACGAGCATCCCGCACGCCACCGAGCGTCGCCCTCAGATCGCCCGAAGGGTCTGGCCGACGATCGATCGTCACGGTCTTCCGCATCGTCTGCAGCGTGTTCTTTCTGCTCGTCGCCGGCGGCCTCGTGGTGGCCGCCGGCTTCTCCTCCCAACTCGGGTCGACCAGTCCCGGCTCCATGTTCAATCTCGCTGTCGACGCCGGCGGCAGCGCTCTCATCGCCGTCTACCTTCTCTGCCCGCAGATCGTCGCCTTCATCTTCTGGATCCTCAACGGGATCTTTTCGCGCTCAGGCGCCGTCGTTCCCGCGCTCGGCACCCGCGCAGCCGCGGCTCGGGTCCAGGCCAGTGCGACGACGATCGCCCCGCTGGCCGCAGGTCTGGGGGGCATCGGCCTGTTGCTCTGCGCCGTGAACTCCGTCGTCGCGGTAACCGAGGCACTCCAGCCCGGCACCCAGACGGACCTCACCGACGTATGGACGATCGTCGCGGTCGTAGCGGTATCAATGCTGGCCACCAGCGCCGCCGTCGTCTCGCTGTCCGCCCGGGGCCGAGGACGCGAGATCGCCCTTCTTCAAGCCGCTGGCATGCAAACACGGCAAATCGGCACCCTGATCGCGTCCGAGAGCTTCGCCATAGCCCTGGCCGCCTCGATCACAGCCGCCGTTCCCGTCGCCGTAGGAGGAATCGTCTGCGTCCTCGTCTCGAAAGCAGCTCTCGGCAACAGCTCCGTGGTCGTCTGGCCGGTCCCGGCCATGCTGCTAGGACTGGTCGCCGCATGGATCGTGATCTTCCTCATCCTCCTGGCCCCCGCCATCACGCCGCTGCGTGACGGCCCCGGCGCGCAATTGCGCGAGCAAGGCGTCTGACGTGCCTGAACCATCGAGCACCGTCGGACCCCGGATCGCCGCCCTCGCACAGCGTCTGCACGAGGTCGACGCACTGCGGCCTCCGGCCATGCCGGCTTCCGATGCGGACGGCGGTCGTTCCGAGATCGTGCGGCTCCGAAACCCAGATGGCGGCGAAATCGTCGAAACCATCGTCCTGCACTCTCGGGAGACATTGGTGCGAGCCGCTGACATGGCATATGCCGTCATCGGCGATTCCAACGGTGACGAGAACTACAGCATCTGGATCCATACGGCAACCCGCAGCGGAGCCCGGCTCGTCCACCAGGAATCACCCATCTCACCCCGCGTATACCCCTTCGGAACAGGGCTCCTCTGGATCCGCCGAGACGCTGCACGTCGGCCCCACCAGGCCCTCTGGTGGGACCACGATCGTGACGCCCCGGCGGTCCTGTTCGACGAACCCGACCGAACTCATCGGCTCGAACTGCGCAGCGTCGATGACGGCACCGCGGTACTCGCTTCCCGCGGGCCTGACGCGACCGATCACTGGATCATCAACAGCCGAGACGGAGACACCCCGACATGCCGCCCGTTGGCATCGGATCTCCCCGACATGGACGCCATCGCATGGCGAGGAGACATCATCATCCTCGACCGGGGCCAAGGACGCGTACAAGCTGACAGGATCGAACCACTCGACGCCGTAGCCCCCGCCGAGTTCATCGCGGAACACCTCCAGGCCGCTGGAGACGCGCTCGCGGTCATAGGGAGACGCCGCGGTCGTCAAGCAGTATGGATGCCCGCTCAAGGGCCGACGGCGGTGTGGACCGCTCCGCCGGCAGGCACGATGCTCCCTTCATTCGATCCCGACACCGGGCGTCCGATCTTCCTCGTCTCCTCGCCGCTCCACGAGCCCCAAGTCGTCCATCCTTCCGCCGTCGGTGACGTACACGCGACTTCGACTGGACGAGCCGACGTTCATTGCATCACCACCAACAGCGACGACGGCACACCGATCCCGATCACGCTCCTCCTGCCCCCCGGCTCAGAGCCACATCCTCTCGTCGTGAACGTCTACGGCGCCTACGGCATCAGTCTGGAAGGGCCATTCGACCCCTTCACCGACGACCTCCTGGCACGTGGCGTCGCAGTCGCCTACTGCCACGTACGCGGCGGCGGCGAGAATGGCTCAGAATGGCATCGGCAGGCGAGGGGCGTCGGCCGATACCGATCGATCGAGGATCTTCTCGCCTGCCTAGCTCTGCTCCGTGACCTCCCCGCAATCGCCGCGGATCACATCGTGCTAAGCGCCGCCAGCGCAGGCGGCCTCACCGCAGCCGCAGCCTGCCTCCGCGAACCGACCTGGCTGCGCGGGCTGCACCTCGTGCATCCATTCTTCGACCCGCTCACAGCACTCATGAACCCCGACTCCAATCTCGCCACCACGGACTGGGCCGAATTCGGTGATCCTCGCGGCGACGCGCAAGTCAGAGACCACCTCGAACATCTCTCACCGATGACCATCGTTCGCCAGCTGGCTCTTCACAGCTGCCCGCTTCCTCGAGCCTGGATCCGCGCAGCCCACCACGACGCACGCGTCGATTCGGCAGCCGTCGAACGGTTCAGCCACCTCTATCGGACGGCGTCGACATCAACTGATCTCGCACACGTCGTCTATCGGGTTGCCGCCGGCGGCCACCTTGGAGGTCAGTCAGCTACTCAAGCGCACGAAGAGAACCTGCTCGCACATGCCTGGCTGCTCGATCTTCTCGACGCTCCGCTCTCACGAGCTGCTTGATCAACGTGACCTGGATCACGTGAGATTGCGAGCCGACGGCCGCACGGTGGGGATTTGATCGCTCGGCGGAATGTCGGCGCACAGCGGTCCCGAGCCGGGTCGAGACAGGTCGAGGAGTGCGCTACACTGAAGACACCAACACGAAGAGCCAGTCCAGGGACTCGCCTCCTGATCAGGGATTTTGGTGGCGGTAACGGCTCGCAAGGGCCGCCGGCGCGGGGTGGAGCAGCTCGGTAGCTCGCTGGGCTCATAACCCAGAGGTCGCAGGTTCAAATCCTGTCCCCGCAACGAAAAACGAAGAAGGCCCCCGGAAACGGGGGCCTTCTTCGTTGTCCGCCCTCAGCCGCCGAGCGCCGTCTCCATCTCGCCGAGAAAGCGCACGATCGTGCGCAGCTCGTCGTCGGTGAACGACGCCATCCCCTCCCGCATGCGCCCCATCCGCTCGCCGAAATGGCGGTAGAACTCCGCGCGGGCGGCATCGGTGAGTACGACCACGCGCGCCCGCCGGTCGCTCGGATGCGGACGCCGCTCGAGGTGACCGCTGGCCGTCAGGCGGTCGAGCAGCTTCGTCGTCGAGGCGGTGGAGATCGACAGGTGCGCCGCGATCTGATGCGGCGACACCCACTCGCCGCGCTGCTCACGCACGACGAGCAGGCGCATCGCCGCGAGGTCGGACGCGTTCATGTCCATGTCGCCGCGCATGCCGCCGTGCATCCGGTCCATCGCATCCGAGAACGCCCGCACGGCCGTCATGGCCGACATCATCAGCGCGTCCCGCGGCGTCTGCGGCACCCATCTCTCGGTCACGTGTGGACACCTCCCTGATCCCCCAGGTAGTATCGCTGAAAATCGCTAGATAAACTAGTGTCCTCCGCCGTTAATTCGTTGCAATAGTCGTCCGAGGGATTCGAGTATCTGGTCTGCGGTCTTGGTCCAGATGAAGGGCTTCGGGTTCT
>NZ_JAJJIB010000031.1:0-10117 GCF_020905435.1 Microbacterium sp. F2E
CTGGAACCGTTCCGCTGCCCGCCGCAACGACCAGCCCCGATCCACGACGAGGACAGCAAGACGACGACGCCCTTCCGGCGTCAAAGGCGCGTTAGTCTTCGCCTACCTCACCCGTTCACAACCTCCCGAGGAAGTACACCTAGGGAGCACCAGACCGGCCAAGCCAGCGTCTCCGACTTCGCCGGCCCAGACCGAACTCTCTCATTCCGCTACGCTTGTCAGGAGTACGGACGTTGTCCTCGGGGAGGTCATGTGGCTAGGGGTCAAAGCATCCTGTCTGTGGACAAGGTGAGATTGGAATGTTCATCGATGCGTCACACCCGCTCGTAATGACGCGGATCTGCTTCGTATCCGAAACCGGGCGAGCCGAAAGGCCCATTCAAGATCCGTCAGTTCGTTATCGATGCCTGCATCCCGCGGAGGCGAGAACCGCGCACGGTGACTTTTCGACGATCTATTCGGCTGTCCAGTTCTACACGGATCCGGCATTCGACTACGACGTGTACGTCTTTCATCGCCCGAACAGTGCGCGCGGAAACTTCTTCCCCGTAATGCTTCAGTTGCGGAAGCTCGGCAAGACGCTCATTGCTGACTACGACGATCTGATCTTCGGTGACGACGCGATCGCGTTGCAGTCGTCTGCGGTGAAGAACGGAACACTAACGCCGGAGCGCGCCACCGCAGCATTCGAAAACAACCTTGTCGCCCTGCGCGAGTTTGATATGGTCACGGTCTCAACCGCGCCTCTCGCCGAGAGGGTGCGAGACTTCCACCCCGGGGCCGAGGTGCACGTCGTACCCAACATCGTTCCGCCGTCTGTGCTCGCTGTACATGCGGACCTCCACACGCATCTGACGCCACGCCCCTCCACCTCCATTGGATACTTTGCGGGCACCAAGAGCCACAATCGCGACTTCCCGGTAGTCGCCGACGCACTCCACCGCGTTCTTGTCGAGAATGCAGACTTCACGTTGATGATCGTGGGCCCGGTTGCAGTCCCCCCCGAACTCACCGGGCTGCCTAACGTCAGCACCGCACCGGTGGTGAATTTTCTTCGGCTTCCGGGACTCATGACCCTCTGCAACACGGTGATCGCACCGCTCGAGATGAGCGATTTCAACGCGTGCAAGTCTCGCGTGAAGTTTCTCGAGGCAGCACTCTCGGGGTCGCGCCTACTCGCGAGCCCGATCCCGGACATGCGCGCGGTTGGCTCAGATCGCTTGGGGCTAATGGAGACCCCTGACGACTGGTACGAGGCGCTGTCGGCTCCCGTGTCCCAGGTCGATTACGCCCCACTCGCGCGCGAAAACTTTGAGTATCTGCGTGAATCTTCGCGCGTCGACGGTCTGGCGAGCTTCTGGGGTGGCGAATGAGAGTCCTGATCTACATCGAGCCCCATCCGATCCGGGGCAGTCAGACGATGTTCAATGATGTGGCGCGGCGATTTCTTCCGCTCCTGGAGAGTGCCACTCCCGACTTCGACATCCGGATGTACGCCACGAGCGCGCTCGTGGGTGCCGTTGGGAAGGACGCCGTCGCTGGCGTCGCGAAACGCGTTATTCGCGCCACGCCCGAGGAAGAAGCTCACTTCGAGACTCGCCTCGTTGACTGGGAGACCGATGGAGTACCCGCTTGGTTGAGCCTGATGGCGGGCGGCGAAGTGGCAGACGAGTACGTGGGTGTGCTGCGGCGCATCTGGAGCATGTTCCCGTATGACGTGATCATCCATTGGGGTGAGAACGGTGCCGTGACACGTTTTCTCGAGGAACGGCCAGTCACCCGCATCGCGATGGAGCTTGGATGCACCCGCCCACCGTTCTTACCGACCGTGGTTCTCGACCCGTTTGGCACAAACGGCAGCGCTGTGGTTCCCAAACTATCCGTGGACGACCTTCGCGCGATCGTCGGCAACAACCCCATGTCAGCCGCGGAAGCGGTCTACGGGTATTCAGCAAACCTGGAGGCCATCCCGTACGAGCAGCAGTACAGCCCCCTCGAAGCCGGCGACCTGACAACACGGATTCTCGGAGCTGACCGGAAGATCGCGTTCCTGCCGTTGCAGTTGCACGATGACGCGAACCTGCTGAGATTCTCGCCCTACGACACCGTTGAGGACGTCGTGCTCGACGCAGTACCCAAGCTCGCGAACGCGGGATATCTCACGGTGATCAAGACCCACCCGGGCGCCAAATCGAGGTTGCAGTCCCGCGCCGCGTTCGCTCTTGCCCGAGCCGCGTTGCGTCCGTGGTCGGACGCCGTAGTCTGGGTCGATTCGTTGAGTACGTCCTACACGAACGCTCAGCTCACCGCGCTAGCAGATCTGGTCGTCACGGTGAACAGCTCCGTCGGGTTCGAGGCGTTGTACTTCGACAAAGTGGTGAGCGTCCTCGGAGACGCCGTTTACAAACCCACCGGTCTCTTCCCTGACCTCACGACCGCGCTCGATCCGTCTTTCGACCTAGCTTCATATCACGATGGCGTGGGGCTTCTGCGCCGGTTCATGCTCGGAGGCTACCTCGCCGAAGACGGGGTTCGCGGAAACCGCACAGCGTTCCAGAACATCGTGCTGACTATCGACGCCGCTCGACGTAGATTCGGAAACAATCCAGTCGCCATCGCCGAGAGCATGTATCGGGCATTCAGCCCGTCCCGAGAACACCAGGTCCAGAGAAGAATGGTGATGGGAAGCTCTGTGCCCGGTGCCGCTGAGTTCGGTATTCCCGCACCCGCGTCCGAACTAGCAATCGGCACTCACCAGAACTCTACTGCAGTCCCTCAGAACGAATTCACTGTGCCAGCGAGGAGACTTCTCGCAGTGCTGCAGGCGGCGGACGGTGACAGTCTCCGCACAGAGTTGCACGCTGCCTTCGCCGATGTGCGAAGCGCGGAGAAACTCGTTCGCGTAGCGGGTATCGTCGATGAGGCGTTCTATCTCACGAGCTATCGAGATGTCGCAAAGGCGGAAGAGGATCCCGTCTTCCACTGGACTCGCTACGGCGTTCGGGAAGGTCGGAGACCCCGCGCAGACATGTCCATCGCCTCGCTGGAGGATCTCGCGGAAGCGTTGACGCAAGCCGCTGTTGCGCTACTCGAAGATGACGACGCCGCCCGGTTCCCCATGGACGAAGAAAGCGACGCTCGGCGGCGCGCCAGCGTCGCTGCGCTCCGAGATGGCCTCGGTGGCCAGCGCAGCCGAATTGCCGTCGTCGCCAACCTTCACTACCGCAACCTCGTTGCCGAGATCTTGGGGCAGCTCGCCAACATCGACGAGCCATTCGATCTCATCGTTACGATGCCGGATTGGGGTAACCGCCAGATCATCGAGCTTGTGCGGGCCGCTTACCCCAAGGCGCAGTTTTTTGCCGCCACAGACCGGGGGCGAGATGTCGGACCGTTCCTCGACGTGCTCCCGGAAATACTCGAGCACAACTACGACGCAATACTTCACCTCCGAACGGAGGCAGGACTCTTCGAAGATGGCCGTCTGCGCCGGGAGCTCGGAGAAGTCTGGCGCACCGAGGCACTGTCGGCCCTGATCGGCAGTCGTGAGCGCGTCGCGTCGATCCTCGGGTCGTTCAGAAGCAATCCGGCGGTCAGTCAGGTGGGCCCAGCGCCCCACTATCTATCGTTGACACACCACCCACACCAAAACAGCGGGCATCTCGCCGCATCTATCCTCTCCGACGGCTCATCCGGAGGGTACTTCGCGGGCGCCATGTTTTGGGTGCGACCGGAGACGCTCCGGCCCCTCGTGGAACGAGACAAGGTGGATTCTCGAAGCTTCCCGCAGAGCGACAGAGCTGCCGGCGGCAGCGGAGAGCAATTGCTGGAGCGACTGTTCGGGCAAGCCGCATCAATAAATGGCGGCGCGACGTTCGGGGCGCCGGTCGAACCTTCCGAACCCCTCGTCGCGGATCTGCGTCCATCCGAGGCTTCACTTCAGGTACATCTGGAATCCGCGCTTCGCGACAGGCGCTCCACCAATGCGGGTCCATATCGGCGGGCACTGGCTTGGTGAAGGACCTGGACCAGATCGATCTCGTCGTGGGGACCTCCCACGCGATTCGCTGGAGCTGGCATGTGCGGGACGGCGTGGTCGTGTCGCCTCTGCCCTGGGACAGATTTGTTGGCCAAGGTGGAGTGCCCATCTGGAATGCATCTCTGTTGAGACGTGCCCGCACAAAGTCCTCGGGAACGGGAAGGGTGGTCATCTTCATTGGCGACTTCGGTCTCGGAAACAGCATCCTGCTCGAACGTGATGTTCCCGCCGCCATCCTCGTCGACGGCCACACTGGTATCACGCCTGGGGCAATGGGTGACGATCAGGACAGGTCGATGCTGGAGCGCGGCCCCGCGGGCGTGCGAGAGTGGCACACAGAATTCGGCACACGAGCCCGATATGTGCTGTGGAGCGTCTTCGGTCGCCAGATAAGCGACCGACTTGCTGGGCGTTACACAGGCCAGGGTCGGGACCGCCACCCCGTGTTCAACTACGACGACATAGCTATGTCGTTGTCGGACATGGATATTGTGGACCTGTCTCCTCTGTTGCGACTCCCCATGCATGAGGTTTCGCGACTGTTTATCGATGCGAGCATCCACCCATCGCAAGTTGGATATCTGTTGCTAAATGGCTTGGTGTTCGAAGGCCTCGGAGCACTAGAGGCCTACGACCGTGCTGTCGCAACTGTGGATTCTGAGCTTCACCGTCTCGCCCAGGGGATCGTGAGCACCGCCGGCCGTTCAGTGGTCTTGACTGGGCGATCCGCGTGGCTCGACACCTTCTCCCGATATATGGGGGCGGAAGGAACGCGGCAATTGGCCGAAGTCGGGCTGTTGCTCGCGCCGCTCGATGCCACGCCTGGAAGGCCAACCCTGCGGCAGATCACGAGCGCCGTAGATCTGCGAGAGTGCGCGGTCGTCATCGTTTCAGCGGGCGGCAAGGATCTGTCGGGGGAATTGGCATCGGCATTTCATACCGGCATTGCGACGTGGGCCGGCGCTACAGTCGTCGACTGGGAGGGCGCCGCTGTTCAGGCGATCCAGGAACGAGGCGAAACGCCGAACTTCTCCCGTCTCGACTCCAGACGAAGTGATCACCCGCAGGCCGTCAGGCCAGATGTCGTCTCTTCCATGGTGGAACAAGGGCCGCTCGGGATGCCGTCGTGGTCCGGGATCGTCGGACTCCTTGAGCAGCTCGCTGACGGCCGGTGGATAGACCCGCGCGACGACGACTTCGCGGCCGCGGACGAAACCCACGTAGAGTCCTCAGTCGCACTGCCGCGCTCCCGGGCAAGCTACGACGCCGCACCTTTCCTGAGCGTCAAGCACTCGACATACTTTCCCGTCTATGACCACTTGTTCTCCAAGTACGTGGGGAAATCGCCGGTGATCGTCGAAGTTGGCGTTCTCAACGGTGGATCGCTCTTCATGTGGCGGGAATTTTTCGGCCCTGCTGCCCGCATCATCGGCGTTGATCTGAACCCCGAGGCGACCTGGTTGCGGGAGGATGGATTCGATATACACATTGGGGACCAAACGGATCCAGAATTCTGGGCAGACTTCTTTGCAGATGTCGGCGATGTCGATATCTTCCTGGACGACGGCGGGCACACATACCCACAGCAGATTGTCACCGCTTCCTCCGCGATGGACCATATCCGCGACGGGGGCGTCTTGGTCGTAGAGGACACCCATACGTCATACATGGCCGACTTCGGCGGGCCGAGCGATACCTCCTTCATCAGTTGGGCGGTCAATCTCGTGCACGGCATCAACAGGCGATTCTCCGCCTTCGCTTCCGACCACCGCTCAGAACGCAGGGTATGGTCGATCGAATTCTTCGAGTCGATCGTCGCGTTCCACGTCAACCGATCGCGCGCCACTGCCGAATCCGTGCCTACTCGCAACGGTGGCGCCGGACGCGACGCGAAAGACTTCCGCTACCGCTCAGATCACGTCATCACAGACGACGAGTTGCGACACTATTTTTCGTATTGACACCACACGCGCGCTGAAGCGTTGTGCGAATCAGCGAGGGGCTCCGGGCTGACCCGTCACCACTCCCAATACTTCATCACCTGAAACGACGAGCAGTGACGAGATGCGGTGCGTCGCCATGAACGCGACGGCGTCTTCCATGCGGGTCGTGGGAGCCACCGACTTGGGGTTCACGGTCATGACGTCGGCCGCTACCAGGGAGAAGAGTTCGCGGTCGTGGCCGTGAGCCTGTACTGCCCTGCGAATGTCGCCGTCTGTGACGATCGCCGGCCCGTCCGGCGTTGCGACCAACGCAATCCCCAATTGCCGCATGGTGATATGGCGGATCACCTCGAGGATTCCAGCGGTCGAATCCACCCACGGCAGGTCGTCTGTGACCATGACGTCAGTCACTCGCTCAAGGAGACGTCGCCCTAGAGATCCACCGGGATGAAGGCGAGCGAAGTGTTCCGAGGCGAACCCACGGGCTTCCATCAACGCCACAGCGAGAGCGTCGCCCATCGCGAGCGCAGCGGTCGTCGACGACGTCGGAGCAAGATTCAGAGAACAGGCCTCCTCTGCGACGGAGACATCCAGGTGAACAGTTGCGTGGCGTGCGAGCGTTGAACTCGCGTTCCCCGTCATCGCGAGAATGCTGTTGCCGTTGTCGCGCAGGAACGGAAGGAGGGAGACGAGTTCCATCGTTTCCCCGGAGTTGCTGATTCCGAGAAAATAGTCGTCCGCTGTCGCCATACCCAGATCGCCGTGAAGCGCCTCCGCTGGATGCATGAAGAAGCCGGGAGTTCCCGTACTGGCAAGTGTCGCGGCGATCTTACGTCCGACCAATCCCGATTTACCCATGCCGCACACGATCACCCGTCCTCGGGCTGAGAGAATGCCGTCCACGGCGGCGTTGAAGTCGTCACCGACACGCCCGACCAAATCTGCCACGCCGCGCGCCTCTGCGGTGAGCACGCGGCGCGCAACATCTGCGTGTTGCTTTTCGGGCATCGGCTCGGCTTCACTGAACGACATGGCTGCTCGCTATCGTCTCGATTAGAGGTGCGTACATGTCGTCGAGTGATAACCCACGCTCCGCGAGAACGTGCTCGGCCGCTTCACGAGCCACGCCTCGACCACCAGCGCGCGTCAGAACGACGCCTGCCGCCGCGCGCACCAGCGGATGGGCGTCGCTCGGAGCGTAGAAGCGCCCGACTAGTCCCGCCAGCGGTAGATCGACCACGTCGTCACCGACGAAGGCAATCTGCTCGTTGGTCACAGCGAGGTCGGACTTGATTTTGTCGAGAGCGTCACGCTTGCCCAGCGTCCCCGTCACCGCGACGTCGAATCGAAGCTGCTGGATACGTGCGTCGAGAGCTCGACTTGACTTGCCGGACAGCACCCCACAACGGAGGCCATGCAGCTGGAGGAGAGAAACCGCGAGGCCGTCCTGTACGTGGAAGCCCTTCATCGCCTCGCCACTTCCGTCCATCCAGATCGTCCCGTCGGTCAGGACGCCATCCACGTCGAAGAGAACGACTTCGATCACGCGATGTCCAGCGGAGGGAAGGACTTCACCAGGTCGTCGATAGCTTTGATCTGGCCGAGGAACTCGCCCAATGCGCTCAACGGCAGCGCGCTCGGTCCATCGCATCTTGCACGGTCGGGATCGGGATGGGCCTCGACGAAGAGCCCGGCGATTCCCACCGCGATGCCGGAGCGAGCGAGTTCCGCGACCTGGCGACGACGGCCACCCGATGCGGCGGCACCCGCCTCTCTTCGCTGCAGACTGTGAGTCACGTCGAAGATCGCCGGCGCGCCGCCGCACGCTTCGATCATCTCCCGGAAGCCGAGCATGTCCACGACCAGATTGTCGTAGCCGAACTGTGACCCGCGCTCACACAGGATCAGCTGGTCATTCCCCGCCTCGACAGCCTTTCGCTGAATATGCGCCATCTGCCCAGGGCTGAGGAACTGGGGCTTCTTCACGTTGATCGGACGGCCCGTCTGTGCCAGCGCGACCACGAGATCGGTCTGCCTCGCGAGAAACGCCGGCAGCTGCAGAACATCCACGACCTCAGCAACCGTCGCAGCTTGTGCCGGCTCGTGGACGTCGGTGATAACCGGCACGCCGAACTCAGACTTCACCGCAGCGAAGATCTCCAGGCCTTCCTCGATCCCGACGCCCCGGTACGAGTGGATGGACGACCGGTTCGCCTTGTCGAACGAACCCTTGAACACCAGTGGCATATCGAGCTCGGTCGTGACCTCTACATAGCGCGCCGCCGCGAACAGAGTCGAGTCAAGATCTTCGAGAACATTGATCCCTCCGAATACAACACACGGACGATCATTGGCGACGACGACATTCGACCCGACGTTCACGGCTTTCGACATGTCGATAGACTACCCGAGGTCGATTCCACCTCACTCGAAGGGCAGCCGAAGCCATGCGCGCGCTCGCCGTCATACCCGCTCGTTATCCCAGCACTCGACTCGAAGGCAAGCCCCTGCTCAAGCTCGGCGACCGAACCGTGATTCAGCGTGTGTGGGACGCGACTGTCGAAAGCGGCGAGTTCGACGATGTCGTCGTTGCGACGGACGATCAGCGAATCGTGGCCACAGTCGAACAATTCGGTGGAGTGGCGCTTCTGACGTCGCCGTTGCTCGCCAACGGCAGCGAGAGAGTTGCCGCGGCAGCCGATGCCCTCGCGGGCGAGTTTGACATCGTCGCCAACATTCAGGGCGACCAGCCGTTCGTCTCGCAGGACGCGATTCACGCACTTCTAGCGCCGTTCCGCGAAGGGCAATCGGCGGAGATGACTACTGTCGCTATGCCTCTCCACCCAGACCTTGCCGACGACCCGAACACCGTCAAGATCGTGACCGATATCACGGGCCGGGCCCTCTACTTTTCAAGATCCCTCATCCCCGCGAACCCCCGCCACCTCGACCATGCCTACCTGCAACACCTCGGGCTATACGCGTTCACGCGGGAAGCACTTCGTCGATTCCCGACCCTCACCGCCACACCACTTGAGGCCGCCGAGAACCTCGAGCAGCTGCGCGCGCTCGAACACGGCATGGTGATCGTGGCGCGTGTGGCGTCGAGTAGCAGCATCGAGATCAATACGCCCGAGGACTATGAGCGCGCCCGGGCCTGGGTGCGCGAAAACGAAACCAGTCCGGCATAGTCGGCGAGTCACCTCGGCCCCGCGCCGCACTGATCGCCTTGCCGTCGGCCAACCACTGCTACGTGAACGTGGTGCCCGCCGTCCACGTACCCGCCTTCGTGTTCTGGCCCGTCACCCGGACGCTGATCTGCTTGCCGAGATCTGCGGCGGCCAGCGTGTAGCTGGATGCCGTGGCCCCGGTGGTCGCCGCGCCGTTGCGCAGCCAGCGATAGGTGAGCTGCTCGTTCCACGGGCCGAGGAATCCGGCCGACGCGGTCAGCGTCTTGCCGACCGTTGCGGTGCCGGTCACCTTCGGGCCATCCTGGGTGCCGGCGGCGGGCACCGTCAAGACGGTGAAGCTGGTGTCGGTGTGCTTCTCGCCGGGGGCGTGCTCATAGCCGTTCGGCGATTCCCACACCTCGAGCGCCAGCCCGGCGCCGGCGACAACACCCTTCAGCACGTGCACGCCGATCTTGCACGAGTACGACGCGCCCGGAGCGAGCGAGATCGGACGGTTCCCGCTGACGTAGCCATGCCACGTCCATCCGCTTGGCCCTCCGAAGCTGGCCATCGTGCAGTCGGCGGCCGTCTCGGAGCGGTTCTGTGTAGGGACATTTCCGCCGGGTCTCGGGTTCGAATTAGCCCGGGCCCGTGGTGGGCTCGCGCCGGGGCGCCGGTAGATTTGGGGGCATGTCCTCGCGCCCGACCCGCACGCTCGTGTCGTTGACCGGGCCTGCGGGGAACCTCGGTAACGCGCTCATCCGGCGCGGCGGACTGGAGTGGGCGCTCGACACGTCGGACGAGCTCGTCGCCTACGTCGGCGATGCCCCGGACGTATGGCTGCGCCAACTCGGCGTCCCCGCGGGCACGCGACGCTGATGCTCGCGGGGATCGATGAGATCCTTGTGATCACGACGCCGCATGATGCGCCGTTCTTCGAGCGGTTGCTGGGCGATGGGTCGCAG
>NZ_JAJJIB010000032.1:0-7811 GCF_020905435.1 Microbacterium sp. F2E
GCTACGAGAACACCTACGCGGCCGCGAGATCAGCTACCCTCACGGAAGCGGCATAACCGAAATGACACCGTGTCCACGATCCGGGGTCAAGGCCCTGGAGTTCGTCCCGTTCGGCGGGCAAGGCATGCTCGAACCTGCCGTGGGCCTCCCGATTAACATGCGCAAGATCAGGTGCATCAAAGCCCACGGGACGACCGCTGGGTTTCAACTCGGTTCGGTAGCCCGCGAGTTCTACACGGAGAACTGCGTCGGCTGCGAGCTCCGCCGCCCCTCGGGTCAGGTGCCGACGCTCGCTGGGCTGGTGGAGGCCGAGGAAAGGCAGGAGGCCGAGGCCGCGCTTATCGCTGATGCCGAGAAGGCCGAAGCAGAAGCTCTTCGCGAACAGCGTGTCCGCAGGCGTGGTGCTCTCCGCGTCTCGGCTGATCCAGCCATGGAACGCGCTCTGCAGGACCTAGATGTCCTGGATGCAACCGATGACGAGAGCGCCGCTGCAGCGCTGCGACGGCTGACCGCTCTCGCACAGAAGGCGCCTGACACGTTCTCTGAAGTCGTGGTGGCAGAGATGCTGATACTCGTGCGCCTTGGCCGACCCACCATGCTCAAGCCACTGCGAATCCTCGCTCGCACCCAGACGCGCTGGCAGCGAGACGCCGTGGATGCCGCGCTCACCGTGCTCGAGACCTGGGCAGCAGAGGATGCCGCGCGGGTGCTTGTGCAGTTTCAGAACGTCACGCGACCTGATGATTTCACGGCATCCGTTGTCCGGTCCCTCCTGTACGTCGCATACGGTCCTTTAGACGACGACTTCGGGTATTCGGGCGAGAGCCGCTCCACCGATCCCGCCACGCTGAAGCTCCTTGCAGACCGGGCGAGCGACACGCTGATGGAACTTCTTGAAGATATGCTGCCTGGCCCGCCTTCCTTGTCTGGTCTGGAGCTTCTGCCTGGCAACAGGTCGCCAGCGGCGACCGTTCACTCGAGCCGCAGTCGTGCCACCGCGGCAGGCGCGATTGCTCAGCTGCTGATCTTGGACGAGCCCATCGCTCCACTTTTCGTTCCCGCTCTCGTCCGCAATCTGCTCACGGCCGATGACGAGATGGAGGGGCATTCTCATGCAGCCGTCCAGCGGGCGCTGGGCCTGTTCATCGTGCGTGGTGTGGGTGGCGCGGAGGAGGCTTGGGCTGCAGCGGGCGAGAGTGCTTCGGACGAGCAACGGGGAACCCTTTTCAAGGTGTGGTGGTTTCTCTCGCAGCTTGTCGACCCCGACCGTGGTTGGCAGGGCGAGGAACCCAAACTGTCCGATGAGGACCGTCAGCAACTGCGCGCGCGGATCTTCGAAACGTCGATGCTGCGACTTTCCGGAGGATGGGGGTACGACGTGGCGGGGCAGGCCGCGGACATCATTCTTGATCTCGCCAGGGATGCCCCCGATTGGGCCGCAAGCCAGATCGATGTGCTCCTGGGAGGGTTCATCACCGCAAACAGCGCGGCTGACCAGCCCAGATCGCAGGTGCTCGTACCAACAAATGACCTACCCGACTCGCTCGCGGAAATGGAGTGGGCGACACGGCAGATGGTCCTGAGGTCCGCCGCCTCCCGCTGCCTCGATGCGGTCGAGTACGCGGCGCAGGCCGATCCAAACGTCGCTCTGGATGCTGTCGTGAAGTTCCTCAGCCACGAACGCGATGAGGAGAAGGACTGGGGCGTTAGCGCGCGCCTCTTGCGGGTACTAGGCAACATCGGGCGCAGTGCCGGCCAGAGGCCGGGAGTGCTGACAGCTGTCGTACCCGTTCTCTATACGAACCTCATGAGCTCGTCCCCTGCCCTTGTGGCTACAGCTATCCGCGCCTGGGCCGAGGTCGCCTCGAAGAATCCCCTGCCCAGCCTGTTCGAGGACCTGCTGCCGGTCCTCATGGACAACCAGTACATCGCCGTGATTACCGCGTTGCTGGAGAGCCTTCCTCGGCTCAGCCTGACCGAGGATGCGATGCGGTCGGGATTGCGATTCGCTATGACGTGCTTCGCGTCCAGCAAGGTCGGCGGCCCGAACTCTTCCCTCGTCAAACCATCGGTGGAGTGCGCCGGCCGTCTCCTACAGCGGCTTCCCGAAGACAACGTCGCGCTGGAGCGAACGCTTCTCAGGGTCTCTGCGGCGCTGCCGGCCCACGAGATCAACGAGATTCTCCGGGTGAACTGGTCTGCTAGAGCACGGAAAAGTGCTGAGTATGCCCAGATCCGACTCGGCCGAGTGGCCGACCCAACCTACAACTCACCGTTCAACCGGCGACACGACACGGAAGAGGTAGCGCTCCTCGAGTGCGGGCAGGGTCTAGTCGGATTGGGAGCAGCGGATCTGGAAGCCGCCGCGCAGGCACCCGGCCCCGAGCGAATCCTCGCAGGCTTGCACATCGTCGAAGTGGCTTGGCGCGCCAACCGAGCCGACGACGCTCGCGCAATCTGCGAACGGCTTGAGGCGTCGATCCCAAAGACGCCGGCATTTGACCGGCAGCGCACTCTGACCACGCTCGTCAACGCGGCTATTTCGGGAGACGAGCCACCCCACGTCGACGAAGAGTCGACCGACGAGAACGGCTTCCCGTCGTTGGTATTCAACCTGCATGCGCAGAGTGCGCTGCGGTTATCAATCCGCAGGCTGTTGACCGGGACCGCGGGCCTGTCGTCCGTCAGCAGCATTGACGCCGCTGCCTTGTCGCTCGAAGAAGAAGCGACGAAGTTGGCTGAGTGGTCGCAGCGCGCGACGCCCACCGCCGCTTATCTCAGGTTGTTCGCAGAGCTGTGTGTCGTCGCCGCGCATCTTCTACGGCTCGAAGCGGCGGAGATGGACCGCGACGACCCTGCAGCTCGAGCCCGGCGGCGAACGGTGAAACGATCCGCCAGCTCCCTTGCCCAGCGCGTCGAAAGCGAACTGGGCGCCGATGACCCGTTAGGAGCATTGCTATCAGCTGAGCTAATCCGCGTGCTGCAGGAAGAAGGGGACGTAGACCCCATCGCGCTAGTTGGTGAGTGGGCGTCGCTGCCGCTCCCGCTCATCATCATCGAGGGTGCTCCGCTTGAAGCGGAACGACCGACCGAGCGAGATGAAGTCCTCGTGCCCGAGGCGGTCGCGGTCGCGATGATCTCCGTGGACGACCGACAGCTAACAGGACCCGCGGTGCTCCAGCGGGACACGGTGTACTCCTTAGGCGTGAAGCTTCAGGTCGACGAGTGGCCCGTATGGGCCGATCGCCTCGACCTGGAACTTGTTGGCGGTTTGTCAGCGAAGGACATCCAGCTTCCGGCGATGACCTGGAAGAGGAGCGACGGCTTCGACGGCGTCCTGACAGGGGAAGGAACCTTAGTCTTGCGGTTTGCTCTGCCTGCAGGTCGTCCTGCGCCTCCGTTCGTCGTTGCCGCTAGCTGGTCGGGCTCCGTCGAGGGAAAGCCGCAGATTGAACGGCTCGACATCGCGGGCCACGCGCAGATCCGGCTTCGTCCCTTCGACGCGTCACGAGACGCGCTGACGACCTACGACATCGTCGATGAGCATCTGCTCGCCCTCTACGCCTCGCTTGCCGGCGACTTCCCGGATGACGAGGTGCAAGCGTTCTGCCGACTGTTCACCGCGGTGTGCCGGTCCGGATTCCGATTCACGTGGGAGAAGAAGTATCGTCGCGGCGCGCGCGTCACGGAGCGGCAATTCCATGACGATCTCTTCGCCGATCTGCTCACGGACCCGGAGCTGGAGGGACGTGTCGAGCGTGGCAACCCCTTGGCGCTCGGCTACCTCGATATTCGCCACGACCGCATTACCGCCGAACTCAAAGTCGAACGCCGCGTCCCCGTGACCGAGACCTCTGCCCCCAAGTACATGGGGCAAGCCACCCAGTACGCCTCGGCGGACGGTCGGCACCTGTCAATCCTCGCGATCCTAGACATGAGCCCGAAAGAGCTCACAGTCGGGACGCCCGAGAACTATGTATTCACCCTCGTGCCCGCGCTGCACGGTCTCGACAGTCCGGAGACACCATCCTTGGTCGCAGTGGTTGTCGTCAACGGCAATATGCCCGTCCCCAGCTCGTGGTCGCGGCGCAAACCGAAACGCATGGGTGAGTACCAAGGGAAGCGGTAGGGCCGGGAGCTCGGCTCGGTGGCCGTGCCTAAGCGCACGCGACGACGCAGCGGGATAGCAGCGGCAATGAGGATCAGGGGGGCACGGGCGCCGTCCGCGGCCGTCCACCGGCCGAGTGCACTATCCGCATGGTCGGCATACTCTCGTCGGGGTTGTTGCCGACAGTCATCGAACTTACCGACGACCTGGTGCAGCGAGGGGCATGGCATGGCGTGAACGCGCGGTGAGCTGTGCGCTGACTACGCCCCAGGAGTGGTCCCGCCACTGTCCTGAGCACTGCTTGGGCGAGGAAGCCCAGAGCGCACTGTCAGCTGGTCAAACGGTAGTAGTGCGCACACCATGGCGCGGCGAAATGTTAGAGCTCCCCAGCGTCGGTTGACCTCCGCGGGTTCGAGCATGAGAATCCGTGCCCGATTGTGCGTGGTGAGGTCGCGGCCCGCGTGGTCGAGCTCATTGGCGAGCGGACTCCGCATACGGAGGAAGCTCGCATGATCGAGGTCGCCTGCTCCGAACGCCGCGGCGAGGGCGGCGATGTTGCTGCGAGCGGTGCGGAGTCGGCGGAGAAGGTCCTGCGCACACGGCACGTCGGGGTGCTGGGCAGCGGCGAACGCGTCGAGGGCGGCAACCTCACGCTCAGCGTCAGCTTGGTCGGCATTGACGTTTGGGCTGGGGCAACGTGTGCTCGCAGTGCGGCAAGTGTAGATGCGCTTCCCGTGGCGTGTGACGCCGGCGACGAGACGTGCATCACAGCGACCGCAGCGGAGAATTCCGCCGAGGAGCGTTCTGGATGAGCGAGCAGCGTCCCGGCGTGGTGTGAGCAGGCTGACGTGGACGAGCGCGGATTCATCCGGCGTGAGGAGGCGCTCCCACGAGCCAACGATTGGGCGTTGATCGGCGTGGTCCCAGCGCTGGAGGTGGAGACGGTCGCTGTTGAGGATCGCGCGGATGGTGGTGGCATGCCATCGATTTGCGCGTGGGGGCGGGACGCGATCGGCATCGAGCGACTGGGCGATGACGGTGGGAGAGATCCCGATGAGGTACTCATCGACCATGCGGCGGAGAACTTTGCTCTCGTGCGGATGGCGCGCCCCGTTCTGCAAGTAGCCGTAGTGGCGGCCACCATGCAGTTGCCCGTTGCTGCTGTGCGCGGGATACGCGTGCCCCTTTGTGCGCAGACTCGTAGTTCGCGAACGCGACGAGCTGCCGGGCAAACAGGCGTCCTTCGTGCCGGTTCAGATCGAAGGACCCGCCCTGTGCCGACTCGACGCGGATCGGGCAGACGTCGAGCAGGTCGAGAAGCTGCTCGAGTTCTCGTGGCTTGCGGTAGAGGCGATCGAGGTGCCAAACAATCACAGTTCCCTCCTCACTCTTTTCGAGTTGTCGGAGTAGCTGTTGGTATGCGGGTCGGGCACGGTCTTGGTAGGCGGAGACGGCTTCATCGACGAACTCGATCGTGCTCGCGTGGCCGAGCTGGGCGGCGAGGGCGGTGCAGTCGGCTCGCTGCTGCTCGATGGAGGCGTGCTCGCTGGTGCGATTCGCCGAGATCCGCAGGTAGATCAGGGCAGTTGTTGTTGCGATGATGTGTCCCGATGTGGGCGCAGCCCGCGCTCCAGATTCTCGCGGGAGCGAGAGTACCGGACCGGACCGCGGATGGGCGGTTGGTCAGGGGCGGTACGTGATGCGGACGCGGCGTGGATCGAAGCTTCGCCCAGGGCGTCCGGGAGCGATGCGGAGGCGGCTGACGAGCGTCGTGACTACCGCGCGCCGGTCGGTGACGTCGAGAGCGTCCCACCAGGTCTCCAGCGCTTGGCGGTTCCCGATCGGCGCTGCATAGAGCCCGATCGCCCCGTCAGCAGCGACCAGGCGCCGCTCGACGTCGCGGAGCGCTGTGGTGGCGGCGTCGACCCCGCTGCGGTGTTCACGGTGGGTGATGACACGGTCCTGGCGGTCCTGATCGAGCAGGCCGATCCGGGTGTTGATCGCCGCGACCTGCCGCAGCAGCCCGTTCATCGATGCACTGTCCGCGTCGGTCCGTGGATGGCTGAGGCGGTGCAGGATGCGTTCGATGACGTAGTCGTCGAGGTGGGCGGCGTTGATGCTCAGCCCGCCGCGCTCCGGTCGGGAGGGATCTTTCTGACAGGTGTATCGCTGCGTGTTGCCGGTGGGGGAGAGCTTCCCGGTGATGGTGAGTCCGGCGCCGCACTTCCCGCAGCGTGCGATCCCGCCCAACAGGGTCGGCCGTGCCGGTGTGGTGCGGCGGCGGGTGGGGTCGGCGAGGATCGCCCGGATCTGCGCGGTCTCCTCTGGGGTGATGATCGGTTCCCAGTCACCCGGGCCGAGAATCTCCCGCCCACCCGCGGGATCCGCACGGGTATCAGGGGCGTAGGCGCGTTGCCCGGAGATGCGGGCGGGAGACAGCACGCTGCGCACCGTGTACGGATGCCAGAGCCCGGACGTGCCGCGGTCGGCGCGCAGGGGTGGGATGCCGGAGCGGTTGAGCCAGGCGGTGATGGAGCGGAGGGACTCGCCGGCGAGGAACCGGTCGGCCATCTGCCGGATCACGGCCGCCTGCTCCGGGATGAGGACGCCGCCCGGTCCGTATCCGTAGCGGGCGGGTCCGTGCCAGGCGCCTTGCTCGGCGAGGCGCTTGTTGGCGCGTTTGACGCGGTCGGACTTGTGTCCGGACTCGTACGCGGCGATCGCGACAAGCTGGCGAGCCATGAGTCGGCCCTCGGTGGTGTTCAGGTCAAACCCGCCACCGCGGACGGCCTCGATCCGCACCGGGTGCTGCTCGACCAGGTCGATCAGGTCCTCGAGCTCACGGGGCTGCCGGTAGAGGCGGTCGACGTGCCAGACGATGATGTGCGTCACCCCGGCCCGCACCTGGGTGACGAGCGCGTCGTATCCGTTTCGGCGGCCACCGTCGAACGCGGAGACGTCATTGTCGATGAACACCTGCGGGTCAGTGAACCCGAGCTTCGCGGCGTGAGCGAGGCAGTCTTCTTGCTGGCGTTGGATGCCGGCTTGCAGGCCGGTGCGGTCCTGCGATATCCGCAGATACACCGCCGCATTCATCCGCATCTCCGATCTCAGTTCTCACTAGGCTACGGGCCGCTCAATAGCGGCCGCGCGGACGACGGTGTCGAGCCGTCACATCGCTGTGTCGGGGGAGCGGTCGACAATGGACGCGTGGACACGATGACTCCCGAGTTTGCTCGTCGGTTCTGGAAGAGCCTGCTCGACAACGCTTCACGGCTCATCACCGACGCGAACGTCCTGCTCGACGCCGGTTCACACGGACGCGCGAGAGCACTGACCGTGCTCGCGCAAGAAGAGCTGGGAAAGGCCCTGTGGGTCTATCAGGAGTTCGAGGGCGCTTGGAGCGAGGGCACCGAGAGTCCACGCGCCGTGGGCAGGCTCAACTCTCACGGGCGGAGCCATGTCGCGAAATACCTTGAGGCGATCGAGTTCGGCAGCGAGCTCGAAGCCTTCTGGGGTGACTACCCGGAGATCGAAGAGCCAGCCGACGGAGAGAGCTGGGATGACGTCTTCGCTCGTCGTCGCGCACGAGCGAATGAGGCAGCGAAGGGGGTATCAGATGGTCTGTGTAAGGGGTGAGGTTCATCTCGAAGGAGAACATCATGGAGACCATGGCTATCAGTCCGGAGCGCGAGGAGCGTCG
>NZ_JAJJIB010000033.1:0-5206 GCF_020905435.1 Microbacterium sp. F2E
CCTTGAACTCCTCAGTGAACTTCCTGCGATTCGTAGACATCTCTGCCTGTCGTTCCTTCCTGGTAACGACCGTCTACAAGAAGTGTCACACCCCACCGACAATCTTCCACTCCGAGCCCGCCAGATGCGTCGGGGATGCCCCGTCGGTGACCTTCTCCCACGTCACCGTGCCGGGGATGGGCTTGTTCGTGAAGGTACACACCGCGTTCTCACCCGGTGCGAGTCCGGCAATTTGCGCAGTCGCCGACGCCAGCTCCTGCAAGCGAGACGTGCCGGAAGCAGAGGTGATGGTGCACGTGCCGCTGACGAATGCGTAACCGGTCTGCATCGTCTCTTGCACATTCACCGTTGCGCTCGCGAGCGATTGCCCTGCCGCCGGGACAGGGTAGTCGACTGTCCACGGCGTGCTCACTTGCCCCGTGCCGGGTTGGGTCTGAGCGGTTGCGGGCGTCGTGATGGTAACTCCGGATGCCGGAGAGACCAGCGTCGCGCCGACAGTCCAGCCACCGGCGGGCTGAGCGTTGGCTCCGGTGAAGTCCTGCAACTGCTTGCCGATGGTGACCGTCGCCGGACGCACCTTGTTCACGTACGTGCAGGCGACTTTGTCGCCGGGGGCGACGCCGGTGATCGCCGCGCCGACTTCGTTAGAAAGCGATACTGTCCGCGGGCTGCCTGTGAGCGGGGTGACCACGCACTGACCGCTGACGAACTGGTGCCCGGTCTTCTGTGTCTCCGAAACCGTGATTGAAGCCCGATCATTCAGCGAGCCGAAGCGCAACGACCAGGACGCCTGACCGGATGCGTTGGTCTGGGCAGTGGGCGCGGACGGAGTCGGTGTGGCCGACCCCGTCGTCGCGCTTACCGCGGCCCCCACCGTCCATCCGGACGCGACCTGTTGATTCTCGCCTCGACTGTCCTGAACGTACTTTGTAATTGTGACGGGCGAAATGAGCGGCGTGTTGGTGAAGGTACAGGTCAACGCTTGACCCGAGCGGTTACTCGGAACAGCTGGCAACGTGGCTTCGCGAGGCGAGGAGCCCGTGACAGTGCCTATCGCGAAGGGGGAGGTCTCGCTGCCCCAGTAGCAAGCGTAGGCCGTCGCATAGTTCATGAGCACCGAGCTGCCGGCCTGCACTTCACGAATGGTGTATTGGCGGCCCGGAACGGCAATGACCGGACCCGCGACGACGGCTTGTACGCCTGTCGCGCTACCACTCGTGGTTTCGTTGGCCAGATCCGTGCTGGAGCCAGACTGTCGAACCTGCAACTGGAACTGGTCTCCGTCGGCAACTCTTCCAACGACATTCTTTTTGAGTTGCAGGGTCGGGGGATAGGCGCAACTGGCAAGATCCGTACCGGTAAAGACTGGCGTGATCGATACCGTGTTCGTATACGTCCCCGTATTCGGGTCGGAAGTCACTATTCGAGTGGTTCCGCCAGTGATGTTCGCATTTCTCTTCTGAATGACAAGTGAACCGTTGGCATCAAAAGTGGCGCCGTTGTACGCTTCCCCGTCAGTGGCTGAGGCCGGGGCTGTCAGCGAAGTCGACGCGATTGTCCCGGTACCGCCCACCGCGGGAACGTTGCCAGCATCCACTCGCACGAGCTGATTGGCAACACTGTTACCGCTCGCCCCACTCCAGATGATGTAGAGATTTCCTTGCGCATCAAAAGCCATGTCGCCGTTCGCGATGAATGAGGAGTTTGAACCGCTGATGCCAACGCGACCGACCATGCCCTTATAGGAGTTGTTCACCAGGTCATAGGCATACAAGTACAACTGAGCTTGTGAGGAGCCGAGAGGTGCGCCGTACCCGGCGAAATAGTAGTAGCCGTTCACAGGGTTGATCGCGCCGGCGACAAGCGCGCCGCGATTGATCGAATACGACCCGCTCACGAGCGACAGGGCCTGGGAGACGGTGCTTGTGTTCCCGTCTGCCGTAACGGCATAAATGTCCGTTTGAGAGCTGGGCAGATCGCCACTGTTGCGCCCGCCCTGGAGCACTGCGTACGCGGTCGTAGCATCTCCGGACATAGCAAGCCCGTTCGTGTTGCGCTGGCTGAAGGAGACACCGGCCGTTGAGGCACCGGTTGCGGTATTGACGAGCCGCACCTCGCTCGTTGAGCCACTCGTTGGTCGGCTGAGCGTGTAAACGCGCTCGGCCTCACAGACAAAAGTGGTGACTGCCAGCGGGGATATTGCCGCTTCCAGAGCGTGCGGTTCGGCTCCATCGGATGCGCGATCAACCGAGTTGTCGTCTGCCGCGACGCCATCCGCGACATCGCCGTCGGCATCCTCCGGCGCCACTGCCTCATCCTCTGGTGCGACATCCGCCCCGGGAGTCTCGTCCGGCACCGCCGCATCGGGCGTGCCAGCATCCGGCACCGTGTTCTGCACCGTGATCGGCGTGGTCGGCTCAGGCGTAGGCGCCTCGTCGGCAACCGCGGGAAGCCCTGTCAGGATCAACGCGCCGCTCAGCGCGGCAGCAATCCCCGCTGCAGACCAGCGAGAAACGCGCCGACGGCGCACCCTCGCGCGCGACGCAGTATAAGAATTACGCATGACCCCCACAAGCCCTTGATCCCAGCGGAGAATCCCACGCTCTCCTGTTCGGTGCGTTCAACGCACCGCTGGTCGCGCTCAACGCTAGTTCGCCCGCACAGGCCCGTCAACCTGTCGAGGATAAAGGGCTCTTCGTAGTTGAGGGTGTAGCCCGGGACCGCCGGCTGGTTCGCGGATAGGTGTCGAGGTCTTCCATGATGGAAGTTCTCACGCTCACCATCCGCCGGAAGACCTCGACTTGCACCACCCTACGTTCGCGACCCCTGACCTGACCACGTTCTGCCGTCTCGACGAGCTCGGCCTTCAAGCCGTCGGGCAGCTGCTCGAGCCTGATCGGGCGGTGCTGGAGTGCCGCGTCGTCGAGGACGACCCGTGGTGTCGGACGTGTGGCGCGGAGGGCGTGCCGCGTGACACGGTGACGCGGCCGCTGGCGCATGAGCCGTTCGGGCATCGGCCCACGACGCTGCTGGTCCGGGTGCGCCGCTACCGGTGCACGCACTGCCGCCGGACCTGGCGGCAGGACACGTCGAAGGCGGCGGCGCCGAGGGCGAAGATCTCCCGCGGCGGGATCGGGTGGGCACTCACGGCGATCGTGGTCGACCACCTCACCGTCTCCTGCGCTGCGGCAGGGCTCGGGGTGTCGTGGCATACCGCGAACACCGCGATCCTCGCCGAGGGCAAGCGTCGCCTGATCGACGACCCGGCGAGGTTCGACGGGGTCACCACGATCGGTGTCGATGAGCACGTCTGACGTCACACACGGTTTGGCGAGAAGTACGTGACCGTGATCATCGACCTCACCCCCGCGAGGAACAAGACGGGCCCGGCCAGGCTGCTGGACATGGTCGAGGGCCGCTCGAAGCAGGTGTTCAAGGAGTGGCTCGCCGCCCGGCCTGCGGAGTGGTCGAGCCGGATCGAGGTGGTCGCGATGGACGGGTTCTCCGGGTTCAAGGCCGCCGCGGCCGAAGAGCTCCCCGACGCGGTCCCGGTGATGGACCCGTTCCACGTCGTCCGCCTGGCCGGCGACGCGCTCGACCGGACCCGGCAGCGCGTCCAGCAAGAGACCCTCGGGCACCGCGGTCACGCCGGCGACCCGCTCTACGGGGTCCGCCGCACCCTCCACACCGGCGCGAGCTTCCTCACGGAGAAGCAGACTGCACGGCTGGACGCGGTGTTCGCCGCCGAGGAGCACGTCGAGGTTGAAGCGACCTGGGGCATCTACCAGCGCATCGTCGCCGCCTACCGCGAACCCGACAAGAACAAGGCGAAGGAGATGATGCGGGCGGTGATCGACTCTGTCAGCAACGGCGTCCCCGCGCTGCTCAAAGAGGTCCGTCGCCTCGGCCGCACGCTGAAGCAGCGCGCCGCGGACATCCTCGCGTTCTTCGACCGCCCCGGAACGAGCAACGGCCCAACGGAGGCCATCAACGGCCGGCTGGAGCACCTTCGCGGTTCCGCCCTCGGCTTCCGGAACCTCACGCACTACGTCGCCAGATCGCTCCTCGAAGCCGGCGGATTCAGACCGCTCATACACTCTCATTCGCGATGAGCCCCTTAAGGTGGTGTAGCTCGCGGTGGCCGGCCTCGTCGTGGACGTGGGCGCGGTCACCGTGTGATCCTTCGAGAAGTCTCTTACCTCTACTCGAAAGGCATCATCACGATGACCGCACTTCATATTGTCGACCCTGCGAGCGTGCTCGCTGAAGCCCTGACCGATTCGTCCCCGGATCTGATGCGCAGCCTGCTGCAGACGATGATCAACGCGCTGCTGTCCGCGGACGCGGACGCCGTCGTCGGCGCCGAATGGGGCCAGCCCTCACCCGACCGGGTGACGCAGCGCAACGGCTACCGGCACCGCGACCTCGATACCCGGGTCGGCACCATCGACGTTCAGATCCCGAAACTGCGGCAAGGGACGTACTTCCCGAATGGCTGCTGGAACGCCGCAAACGCGCTGATCACGGTCATCGCGGACTGCTACCTCGCCGGCGTCTCCACCCGCCGGATGGACAAGCTGGTCAAGACTCTCGGGATCCACTCGCTGTCGAAGTCGCAGGTCTCCCGGATGGCCGCGGACCTCGACGAACACGTCGACCAGTTCCGCCACCGGCCGCTCGACGACGCCGGCCCGTTCACGTTCGTCGCCGCCGATGCGCTGACGATGAAGGTCCGTGAGGGTGGCCGCGTGATCAACGCCGTGGTACTGGTCGCCACAGGGGTGAACGCCGACGGGCGCCGCGAAGTCCTGGGCCTGCGGGTCGCGACATCGGAGACCGGAGCGGCATGGAACAGCTTCTTCGCCGACCTCGTCGCTCGCGGACTGGGCGGGGTGCGCCTCGTCACCTCCGACGCGCACGCCGGTCTCGTGGAGGCGATCGCCGCGAACCTGCCCGGCTCGGGGTGGCAGCGATCACTCGTCAAGCTGGGTAGTGGCGGGATCGTCCCGCTGGTTCATCCTCACCGTCGGGATAGGACCTTGGCAGCGTGACCTTCGAGGTCCAGCGGCAGACCTGTCCCTCCCGGCGGTGGCGGATTCCGACTGGCTAGTTGTACTTCCCCGTGAGGTTGTGAACGCGGGCTGAGGGGGTCTGGCCGCCGATCCCGGTGTGGGGTCTGTGGTGATTGTAGTGATGCAGCCAGGTC
>NZ_JAJJIB010000034.1:0-4719 GCF_020905435.1 Microbacterium sp. F2E
TCGGGCTACCGACAGCTACGCAGTGATTCGTGCTGATTCGCGCCTCTCGGGAGGGTTTCTGGTCACCAATCTGGTCACCGAATCCCGCCACACTCTACCGACAGAAACCATCACAGGTATGCTCTATCTGTAGCTAATTCTGCTGAACAGGAGACAGTGATGGACACCGCGACGCTGCCCGATCTGTTCGGCTACGACGACTTGGCACGGCAGGGCCTCACCCGACATGGCCTCGACCGGCTGATCGAGGCCGGAGAGTTCGAGCGCATCTCCCCTGGCCTGTTCCTACGATCGGGACTCGCAGACGACACGACGGCGGCGTGGATCGCGATCGCTGCGAAGAAGCCCGACGCAACACTGTGCCTGCTCACGGCACTGTCGTTGCACGAGCTGACCGATGAGATCCCCGCCCAAAGCGACATCGCCATCCTGCGCGGCACGCATCCGGTCTCCATCCATCACGCACCCATCGCCTGGCACCGCTTCGACACCGACACGTTCGGCATCGGCCGCGGCGAACACACTCTGCCGGGCGGGCGGTCCATCGGCCTGTACTCAGCCGAGCGCACTCTGATCGACCTGTTCCGGCTGCGGCATGCCTGGGGCAGCGACCTTGCCCTTGGCGCGCTGAAGCGGTGGCTGCGCGAGCGTGGCAACAGCCCCGGCGCGTTGCTGGCGCTCGCGGAGAGCTTCCCGAAAGCGCGCCCCGCGATTCAGCAGGCCTTGGAGGTACTTCTATGAGCCCGAACCCGCAACATGGCACCCCGGCAGGCGATGCGACCATCGCCATTCGCGGTCTCGCCCGACAGACCGGCGCGGACGTACAGGAGCTGATGACTCTATACGCGCTCGAAGGACTACTGGCGCGGATCGCGCACTCTGAGTACCGGGAGGACTTCGTCTTGAAGGGCGGCGTTCTGCTCGCCGCGTTTGCCGCGCGTCGGCCGACGAAGGACATCGACCTGCAAGCTACCAGACTCACCGGCGACCCCGAGGAGGTCGCCGAGCGCGTCCGCGTCATCGCTGCGCTGGATGTCGCCGACGGGCTCGAGTTCAATCCCGCCAGCGTCGCCGCGACGACGATCCGTGACGAGGACGAGTACGCCGGCGTCCGGGTCAAGCTCACCGCGAGGCTCGGCACCGCGCGACTCACGGTCGGGATGGACGTGAACTTCGGCGACCCGATCTGGCCCGTGCCGCGCCTCATCGACCTGCCACGAATCGTGCATCTCGACCTGCCATCCGTGACGCTGCTGGGCTACCCGCTGACGATGGTGCTCGCCGAGAAGATCGCCACCGCCGTCGATCGTGGCATCGCCAACACCCGTTGGCGTGACTTCGCTGACGTCTACACGCTCATTCGACTCCACCCCGTCGACGCTGGCGAACTTCGCGCGTCGATCGAGACCGTTGCCGAGTACCGCAAAGTCGCACTTGCACCTCTGTTGCCCGCGCTCATGCCAATGAACGAACGAGCGCAGCAGAAGTACCTCGCCTGGCGCACGCGATCCCACCGTGACGGCGAGCTTCCCGCGGCGTTTGCCGACGTGCTCTCTGCGGTCGCAAACTTTGCCGATCCAGTGCTGTCCGCCACAACGGCAACAGGACGATGGAATCCCCGTCTCCATGTCTGGGAAGCCTGAGAGGAACGACACCGCGCATGCCCCTGAGCCACGACGAGGCGCAACAACTGCGCCTGGTGATCGAAGAGGTCACCGAGTGGTCGAAGCACGCCACGGCAATCGTCGCGCATCGCGCTCGGGTCGCTGCTGAGGCCGATGCCGCGTTCGGCGTGCTTCGCGCGCGCATGGTCGATGTGGCGATCCGAAATGGGAGTCGCTGGACGGTGTTGCCGCTGCGGGATGCCGATGGTGGGCAGCTCGGCATCCTGGCCCGCTCCGTCTCGCTGCCGGAGATCCAGCCAGGGGAGGCGACCTGGCTCGGTCAGCTCACGAACGAGGTGCCGAAGGCGCTCAACGATGCGAGGTCGAACTTCGGACTCCGCAAGCTGTTCAGCGGTGGTCAGTCGCGCGGAGCGGGCGAACGTGCAGGCCGCTACCTGCTCGACTACCAGCGGTGGGGTGCTGCGTCGGGTGTTGCCGCGACGCTGGCCCGCTTCGATGATCGCGCACGCCCGGCACAGCCCGTCGATGTCGTACACGCGCTGGTCCCGTCCGTGGGATTCGCTCCGCGGCTCTCGTCGCTGGGCGTCGGCAAGCTCGTCCCGGGCACAGCGGTCGCCAGCCTCGCCGCTGCGGTCAAGACGATCCAGGAGGCGCTCGATAAGGAGTCGCGCTACCGACAGCAGGCTGTCGATGCTGGTGTCGCTCTGAGGAAGGCCGAGGCGCAGAAGGTCATCGCCGAGATGCCGGTGGAACGGCTGAAGGATGCGACCCGTGAGCGCATCCGCATTGGTCCGCTCACGGATGCGGGCATCGCCACGATTCAGGACGTGTTCACCTACGCGAACCGTCTCGCATCAATCCAGGGAATCGGCGCGACATCCGCGCACCGGATTCGCGGAGCCGCCCAGACCCTCTGGCAAACGACCTATGAGGAGATGCCGGTGCGGATCGACATCGCCGCACCCTCGCCGCAGACGATTAACCTCGTTCGGCACCTTGCCACCTGGGACGCGACCCGACGGACGAAGAACGCCACTCGCGACCTCGCACGAGCCGAGGCACTTACCCCGCTGGCGCAGGCGCTCGATCCGCAAGTGTCCCAGCTCGCCGTCTTCGGAGGCAGCACGGACGAGTTCATCGCTGCCATCGAGGCCGTCGTGCTGCGCGCACAGGGCATCTCAGGCACCGCGGCAGGCTCGGCTCCTGCCGACCCCTGGCAGGACTTCCTCGCCAGGCCGGCCGACTACTTCGCCATGCTGCAGGAGCTGGGTTTCCTCACCGAGGACGAGGACGCGGTGCTCGGCGGGCTGCCCGAGGAAGTCGTCGCCGCCGTCCGCGAGTTCGAGCTGGAGACGGAGCATCTTTCCGTCTCCTTGCGCGGGTATCAGGGCTTCGCGGCTCGGTTCGCACTCGTGCAGCGCAAGGTCATCATCGGCGACGAGATGGGGCTCGGAAAAACCATCGAGGCGCTCGCGGTCCTCGCTCACCTCCGCGCGAAGGGCTCACACCATTCCCTGGTGATCTGCCCAGCGGCGGTCGTCACTAACTGGGTTCGAGAGGTGCACGCGAAGTCCGCGCTGAACGCTCACCGACTGCACGGGCCGGGCCGAGACGCCGCACTTCGGGGCTGGCGTCGTCAGGGCGGTGTCGCCGTGACGACCTACGAGTCGCTGGGCTGGCTGGAACCCCACCTCGGGAGCGTGGAGGAACTGGCCTGCGTCGTGCTCGACGAGGCGCACTACATCAAGAACCCCGGTGCGCTCCGCGCTCAGCGCAGCGCCCGCGTGATCGACCGCGCTGACCGTGCGGTGCTGCTCAGCGGCACTCCGTTGGAGAACCGGGTCGAGGAGTTCCGCACGCTCGTCGACTACATCCGCCCGGATCTCATGGTGGACGCCAGTGACCTACGCCCGCGACTCTTCCGACAGCAGGTCGCGCCCGTGTACCTGCGGCGAAACCAGGAGGACGTGCTGACTGAGCTTCCCGAGCTGGTCGAGGTCGAGGAATGGCTGCCGCTCTCCCGCGCCGACGCAATCGCCTACCGGGATGCGGTGATGGCGGGCAACTTCCAGGCGATGCGCCAGGCCGCGTTGCTCCAGGGCAGCGACTCTGAGAAGCTCCAGCGTCTTATCGAGATCGTCGAGGAGGCGGAAGACAACGGACGTAAGGTCATCGTGTTCTCCAACTACCTGAGCGTCTTGGATGAAGTCACCGCGGCGCTGCCCGGCGTGGTCTTCGGGCCGCTCACCGGAGCCGTTCCTGCTGCGAAGCGTCAGTCGATGGTGGACGACTTCACCTCGGCCGAGGCAGGTGCGGTGCTCGTCTCGCAGATCGTCGCCGGGGGTGTCGGCCTGAACATCCAGGCTGCCTCGGTCGTGGTGATCTGCGAACCGCAACTCAAGCCGACGACCGAGTGGCAGGCCATCGCCCGCGCCCGCCGGATGGGCCAGTTGCAGTCCGTGCAGGTGCATCGCCTGCTCTCCGAGGAAGGCGTTGACGTGCGCATCGTGCAGATCCTCGCCAAGAAGCGCGAGCTGTTCGCGGAGTTCGCCGCGATCAGCGAGACCGCCGAGGCTGCCCCGGAAGCGTTCGACGTGTCCGAAGCCGAACTCGTGCGCGAGGTCATCGAGTCCGAGCGCCAGCGCCTCTTCTCTGATGCGCGGGCTTCGGAGCCGGCGAGCGAGCAGGGAGGTTGACCAAGTGCGGACGCTCGGCTCTACCCCGAGGCGGACCCGTCCAAGGAGTCGATGACTGCGATTGGATCTGCACCACCCCAGACGTCCTCGTAGTGGGCGCGTAGCAGACCCGTCGTGTATTCGCTCAGGTGAGACACGACCGTGAGCTGTGCGCCGCCGAGCGAGGTACCGATCATCAGCCCCGACCCCGCTATCGGCAACGCCAGCCGATCATGCAGCAGCTTCGCTTCGGCCTGTACGAGTCGAACTTCGGCGTCCGGGTATGCGCTCAGCACAATTCCGAGGTCTCGACGACGCTCATCCCGAGTCTGGCCCGCTATCTTGCGGCCAGGCAACGGATCAGCAGCGAGAACGCGTCGAACTTCGGCGTGACCGAACAAGTCGAAAAGCGCCGACGC
>NZ_JAJJIB010000035.1:0-2275 GCF_020905435.1 Microbacterium sp. F2E
GTGTTTAGCCGGGGCTTCGGGTAGCGCGGTTGTAGTGATCCGGTAGCACGGGCGCGGCGATCGGATAGCGGCCCGCGCCCGCGCGACCGGTTCAGCTGGTGGTCTCAGCGTGGGTGTGGCGGCGCATGTTCGGCCCGTCGAGTTGGACGAGTTCGGCGTTGCTGACGATGCGGTTCAGGATGGACTCCGCGATGACCGCGTCGTGTAGCGACCGGTACCAGTCCTCGGGGTCGAACTGGCTGGTCACGACCGTCGACCCGCGTCCTTCGCGGGCGGCGAGGATGTTCAGTAGCTCGGCGGCGGTCTCCCCGGTGATCGGGGTGGTGAGGAAGTCGTCGAGCACGAGCAGATCGCAGGTGTGCAGCCCGGTGAGGAACGTCAGCCGCTGCGCGTCTTGGCGGTGGTAGACGGCGAGTTGGTTCGCGAGGTCGTCGAGCCGGAAGTAGCGGGCGGTGTAGTCGCGTCGGCAGGCGGCGTTCACGAGCGCTTGGGCGAGGTAGGACTTCCCGACGCTGGACTTGCCGAGGATCACGAGGTTGTGGGTCTGGTCGATCCATCGGCAGGCCGCGAGCCGGGCGATGAGTTCCCGGTTCAGGTTCCGCCCGTCGAGGTAGTGGATGTCTTCGACGCAGGCCGCCGGGTTCGGTGTCCGTGATGCTTTCAGCAGCTTCAGCACGCGCCGTTCGGAGCGGGCTGCCGTCTCTTGCTCGAGGGCGTGGCGGATCTTCTGCGAGAACGTCCACTGGTCGTAGGTGGGGTCGTTCGCGATGTCGATGACCGCTTCCCCGAACGCGGTCATCCGCAGTCTCGTGAACAGGGGCATGTCGTCGGTGGTGAGGTGCTGGTCAAGCATCAGCGCGCCCCTCCCGTCGAGTCGCCGGCTGATCGGAGCGCGTCAAGGCTGAACGCTCCCGCGCCGGCCAGGTGCGCCCGGCTGGTATCCCGACGCCTCGGCGCCGCGACTCCCGCCGGTGACGTGACGACGATTCCGGCCTCGCTGCTGACGGTGGGGCGGGCGTCGAGTCCGGCGCGGAGCGCGGTGATGCGGTGCTTGACGGCGGTGTAGGTGATCTGCCGGTGCGGGTCCTCATCAACCAAGCCGCGGCAGGCTTGCTCGAGCAGGACCCGGCTGCCGCGCCCTCCGAGGTCGAGGATGTTCATGCAGGACCGGTAGCCCTGCGCCTCGATCACCTTCCCATCCAGCAGCCTCGTCAACGCCGCGACTGTCCCGGGGCCGACCTTCGACGCCTGCCGGAGGAAGTACCCGCGCGTCCAGAGCCCCGACACCGTCTCCGCGTGCGCGGGCGCGTGCTCGGGGTCGGTGACGTAGCCGTTGCGGCGCGGGCCGTGCTGGTGGGTGGCGATGATCTCCCCGCCGGAGAGCACGTCGATCTGCTCCCCGATGACCCGGACATCGACGGTGAGGCCGGCGAACCGGTGTGGGACGGAGTACTTGATCGTGTCGAGCTGGATATGCCAGTCCCGGTGAACCTTCGCCTTCCGCCAGACCACCGGCTCCCAACGCCGCACCGGCAGCGAGAGCAGCTCGCCCTGCTCGTGCTCGGTGAACCAGTCGCGACGCGACCGGGATTCGCCGCGGAACGGGGTCCGGTCGTTGATCGCGTCGACCTGGGCGGCGACGGCGGTGTTCAGCTCGTCCAGCGACGCGAACACCCGATCGGCGAGGTAATGGATCACCCAGTTCGTGACGACCTTCACCCCCGCTTCGACATGCCCCTTGTCGCGGGGACGATATGAGCGGGTCGGGACCGCGGCGGTGGCGTAGTACTCCAGGAACTCCGCATAGACAGAGTTCACGTCCCTGGCCTTCTCGGTCCGGGAGATCTGGTTCGACGCGGTCGACGCGTTGTCCGGGATCACGACCTGGGTGACGCCGCCGAAGTGCTCGAACGCGCGCCGGTGCGCGTCCAACCAGGCCGGCTGCTTCTCATCCAGACACCCGTACGCGAACACCATCCCGGAGAACGGCAACGACGCGACGAACACCGACACCCGCGTCGTCTCCCTCGTGATCGGGTCCGTGAGCTGCATCTGCGTCCCAGCCCAGTCGACCTGCACCGAATGTCCGGGAACGTGCGCGATCGGGAGCGTCAGATCGTTCACGCGGACGTGCTCCGCGACGATCTGGCAGAACCGCTCATACCCATAGAACCGTGCACCGGCCGGGGCGTCGGTCTCCAGATACCGTGCCCACAACACCTTCAACGGCGGCTTCTTCCGCCCCAGCCGGGCTGCGACGACCCGCTCGATATCG
>NZ_JAJJIB010000036.1:0-2219 GCF_020905435.1 Microbacterium sp. F2E
GCTACGAGAACACCTACGCGGCCGCGAGATCAGCTACCCTCACGGAAGCGGCATAACCGAAATGACACCGTGTCCACGATCCGGGGTCAAGGCCCACGTTCCCGAGCACGTCAAGCTCCCACTCTCGGCCCTGGGGCGCCTCAGCATTTGATTGTGGGATCGAACTCCACCGCCTGGCGATCTTCGAATAGTCGGATGGGCCATTACGGTGTGGGAGCCCTCGACCTGTCCCCCGAAAGGACGACATACAAGTTCCGGCGTAACCACTAGCGTTGGCCCACGAAGCCTCATCGGTGAGGCTCGCTTTCTGATGAGGAGATGATTTATGAAGAGCAGTTCTGGAACCACAAGGCTCGCTCTCACGTGCGGCCTTCTGGTGATCGCGATGGCGACGGCGGGTGCTTTACCGGCGGCCGCGACGTCGACGGACGAGCCAGAGTCCGCATTCGATCTCGTGGAGGCTGCGGCACCGGACGTCACTACAGGTGTGCATACTGACGCCAAGAGGACAGCGGACGGGCTGGAGTACGCAGTCGACTCGGGAGTCGTGACGGCCCCGCTGGAGGCGTCCGCTCCTGTCTCCATGGAGATCGACGGCGTCGATTACTCGCTGGGCCTGCCAGTGACCGCGGGGGCATCGTTGACGTCGGATAATCCCAGCGCCCCCACCTTCGATAATAACGACGGTTCCTCGACCAGCGTCCTCGTGAAGGACTCCCAGATCACGGTCGCATCGATCCTGTCCTCCGTCGAAGCTCCGGAAGCATACAGCTACGACTACTCCGGCATGGGAGAGCTCCGACAGGACCCCACTGACGGAGGCGTGACGGTGTGGCGCGACGGAGTCATGGTTAGTGCGCTCTACCAGCCGTGGGCGATCGACGCCGCCGGAGCGGAGGTCCCGACCCGCTATGAGATCAATGGCTCGACCCTGACGCAGGTCGTCGAGCACAGGGGGGCGGCGTATGCGTATCCCATTGTCGCGGATCCCTCGCAGACGCTCCCCGGCAGCAACTCCTACTACGCCAAGATCATCCTCAACATCGACTCGGCCGCAGGCACGACGATCGTCTCGGTCTACCCGGCGGCCGGCGTCAACTGGACCCGTGTGGCACGGTCGACCGGAGTCAACGCCTATAACGCAATCGTGCCCTCGACCTACGAGTCGCAGAAATATCACGACCAGCTCGTGTGCCACTGGGCATCAGCCGGATACTTCAAGACCCCCTGGAATCTCGACTCGTGGCGCCCTAACGTCGGATATGCGGCGACCGTTGCCGCGTGGTGCAACCCCAACTGAACGAGGGTGAAAACGTGAACAGAACCGTGAATCGACGCGTGCTCCTGCTGGCTGTCGTGGCGCTTCTCCTCGGCGTGATGGCCGCGTGGTACGGAGCCTCGACCCTATTCGCAGCTGGGGTTGCCGCGGACGCGAATCACACCGCTGGCGGACTCGAGCCCCTGCCCGTGATCGCTGCCATCCTCGGGACGGCCGCGGTCATCTGGGCCTTGTGCGCACTCGCCTGGCAGACCGGGCGTGTCCTGCAACGCCGACACCAGTAGCTGCCAATCCTCAGTGTGGGTGTCCGCGATGTTCCGCGGACACCCACACTGGTGTTCGGCGTCCGGAGGATCACACGCATCATGTGGCACGTGCCCCACAGGCGAACGCTGGCAGCCTGCGCGACTCCCCCCCTCGGAAGGAAAACGGATTCTAGGTTTTGGTGATGACCAACGGTGATGATCTGTCCCGTGCTCGTCGTCAACGAGTGGAACGCGACCACCTGTCGTTCGACGTTCCGAACTGTCAGCACTGTCTCCGCCCGATGGAGCCTGACGCGGCCGGCGAGAGGTGGGTTTGCGGATCATCTGAGCGCCATGAGCAGTCAGGGTGACAACCGGCGTCGTCGGTGCTCCCGTGGGCTGACTTCTACCGACAAGGCCCAAGGCCCTGAATAGGTTGCCCCGACTGCTAGGCGTAGGCATGGTCCACGTGCCAGCCATCCTCGGCGGGGTACACGTCGAACACGAAGCTTTCGTTGGCGTCGTCGGTGGCCTGGAACCGCCATCCGTAAAGCCCTCGGCGCATGCCCGGATCAACGCTCCACACCGAGTCGCGGAGACGGGGGCTTGACCCCTGATCTTGGACACGCTGATTCCAGCACGATGCTGGGGAAGCGAGAATCTGAGGGATGGCAAGGAAGAACTACACGGACGAG
>NZ_JAJJIB010000037.1:0-1911 GCF_020905435.1 Microbacterium sp. F2E
CCAGCCCGCGCTACCAGCCCAGCGACACGCTCCTGGCGTTCCTCGACCGGCTCTGATTATGCCGACAACCGCAGCCCGCCCACCGCCGCTGACCAGGACCGCCCGAGCATCATCGGCATAACCGCGAGCACGGCATAACAGCAGTTATGCCGATGTCGGCATAACTGCTGCGACGGACTCAAAGGCCTCCCCGATGCGATCACCGCGATCTGGCCCCTCGCAACGGTGCAGCAGTGTGTCGTGCATCTCGTGCGGAACTCACTTCGATACGCGTCGAAGAAGTACTGGTCCAAGATCACCGGGCGAGCGTGTCAAATGGTGTGTGTAAGGGGCCGGGTCTCCTTACGAAAGGAAACACACTGTTGGCTATCGATAGGGCGTCGCGTGAAGAGCGACGTAAGGCTCAGGCGGAGGGCGCTCAGCGTCTGATCGAGTCGGGCATGCTGGATGATCTGTTCGCGAAGATCGATGCGGGCGAGGTTCAGCTCGACGGTGATGGCGGGTTCATCCGGCAGCTGATCAAGACCGGTCTCGAGCGCGGGTTGCAGGCTGAGCTGACTGAGCACGTCGGTTATGAGAAGGGCGACCCGGAAGCGGCGTTGCACGATAACTCACGGAACGGGTCGTTCCCGAAGACGGTGGGCACCACGGCCGGGGAGGTCGAGCTGCGGATCCCGCGGGACCGGAACGGCACGTTCACGCCCCGGCTGGTGCTGACCGGCAGCCGACGGTTGTCGCAGCTGGACGAGATGATCATCTCCCTCTACGCCGGCGGGATGACCGTCCGCGACATCGAGCATCACCTCGTCCCCACGCTCGGCGTCGACCTCAGCCACGAGACGATCTCCAACATCACCGAGGAGATCGCCGACGAGGTCCTGCAATGGCAGAACCGGCCGTTGGAAGCGTTCTACCCGGTGATCTACATGGACGCCCTGGTGATCAAGGTCCGTGACGGCGGGCACGTCCGCAACAAGGCCGCGCACATCGCCGTCGGCGTCGATATGGACGGCGTCAAGCACGTCCTCGGGATCTGGGTGCAACCAGTCGAGGGCGCGAAGTTCTGGGCGTCCGTGTGTGCTGAACTCGCCAACCGTGGCGTGCGTGACGTGCTCATCGTCTGCGTCGACGGGCTGACCGGGTTCCCCGAAGCGATCGAGGCGACCTGGCCCGAATCGATGGTCCAAACCTGCGTGGTCCACCTGATCCGTAACGCGATGCGGTTCGTCGCCTACGGGCAGCGCAAGGCCGTCGCCGCCGCGTTGAAGCCGATCTACCAGGCCCCGACCGCGGACGCCGCGCTGGCGGCGCTGGACGCGTTCAAAGCGTCACCGTTGGGGCACGCGAACCCCCGGTCGGCGCAGGTGTTCGAGGACGCGTGGGAGAGGTTCACGCCGTTCCTCGCGTTCCCGCCGGAGCTGCGGCGGGTGATCTACACCACGAACGCGATCGAGTCGCTGAACTTCCAGCTCCGGAAGATCATCAAAAACCGCGGCCACTTCCCCAACGACCAAGCCGCCGTGAAGCTGCTCTGGCTCGCGATCTGCAACATCGAAGACAAGAGAGCCCGCGACCGGGCCAGCGAGCGCGGCCTACCCCGCGGCTCGAAGCGCAAAGCCGAAGGACGCCTGGTCGAAGGCCAAGTCGTGACGAACTGGATGAAAGCCCTCGAGCAACTCTCGATCGTCTACCCCGAGCGCATCAACCGCTACCTCTAACACCCCGAGGCAAGGCCCACTTACACACACAACTTGACGTAGCCGGGCAGCTCCGCGAGGTCTATACCGCTCCGACCATCGCAGCGGCCGAGGCGAGGTTCGCGGAGTTCGCCGAGCAATGGCGGAGCCTGTATCCGGCGATGATCCAGATGTGGGAGAGCGCGTGGGGCGAGTTCGTGCCGTTCCTGAAGTT
>NZ_JAJJIB010000038.1:0-1864 GCF_020905435.1 Microbacterium sp. F2E
GGCTCTGCGCATTCTGGGTGGGGTGAGGCGCTCGGGCGTGGCGTGACGGGGTGAGGTGGGTCGAGGCCCGGAGGATCGGTAGCGACCAAGCAACCTGTTCGTCCGGAGACCTCGACCCGTGCCTGATGCTACGCGCTGCGCCGCCGCGCGCCCGTGTTCTGCTGTCTACTGTGATCGCTGCGACCTGCTCGTCGGACTCGACGGGCTCCGGGTGGCCGGGGTCGAGCGTCGCGGCGATGGCGTGCTCGTGATCGATGCCGAGTCGCTGCCGGGTCCGGTCGGCTGCCCTGAGTGCGGAGTGGTCGCGGAGTCGGCGGGACGGAAGGTGCTCGTTCTGACGGACGCCCCGATGGGCGGGACTCCGGTTCGGGTCCGGTGGCGCAAGCGCCGCTGGCGGTGTCGCCAGGACGGGTGCGGGGTGCGCTCATTCACGGAGCAGAACCCGGCCGTCGCGGCGGCGAACAAAGCGCTGACGGCTCGCGCGGTGGCGTGGGCGGTGGCGCAGATGCGCCGCGAGAACGCGTCAGTGCGCGGTGTCGCTCGGCAGCTGCGCGTCGCGTGGCGCACGGTCTGGACGCACGTGGAGGCCGAGTTGCAGCGCCGCGAGCAGGACCCTGGCCGGTTCGATGGCGTCGAAGTGCTCGGCGTGGACGAGCACCTGTGGCATCACGTGTCCACGAAGCCCGTCGCCGACGGCGGGCGCGGTCCGAAGGAGCTGACCGGGATGGTCGACCTGACCCGAGACGCCACGGGACGCGTGCGGGCGCGACTGCTGGACCTGGTGCCAGGTCGATCCTCGAAGGCGTACGCAGACTGGATCAAGGAGCGGGACGAGCAGTTCCGTGCCGGGGTGAAGATCGCAGCTCTTGACCCGTTCGCCGGCTACAAGAAGGCCCTCGACGACGAACTCGACGACGCGACCGCGGTGCTGGACGCGTTCCACGTCGTCAAGCTCGGCACCGCCGCGGTTGATGACGTCCGTCGCCGCGTCCAGCAAGACACCCTCGGCCATCGCGGCCGCAAGGGAGATCCGCTCTACGGGATCCGCAACATCCTCCGCGCCGGACAGGAACGACTCACCGACAGGCAGCGGTCCCGGCCCGACGCGGCGTTCGCGACGAGAGAGGAGCACGTTGAAGTTGAAGTCGCCTGGCACGCCGCCCAGCAGCTCCGCGACGCCTACCGGCACCCCAACCTGGTCGAAGGGCACAAGATCGCCGAGCAGGTTCTCGAATCGTTCCCGTCCTGCCCGATCCCCGAAATCGCCCGCCTCGGCCGCACCCTCACCCAGTGGCGAGCCGCGTTCCTGGCCTACTGGGCGACAGGACGCTCATCCAACGGCGGCACCGAGGCCGTGAACGGGCTCATCGAACTCGCCCGCCGGATCGCCCGCGGCTTCACCAACTACGACAACTACCGGCTCTGTGAGTCTTGAACCGGCTGGTCCGGGACTAGCTGCCAGGATGGTGTCGGCCGCACCGCCCGACGTGTGACTCATACCGGCTATGTCCTCCTCGTGGAGTGTCTTCATTGCGGACATGTCCACGCTGAGCGGGTGACCGGCGCCGTCCCGGCCCACTCGGCGACTTGATCAGAAGACTGCCCGATCCCGCGGGGTCGTGGCCCATCACAGAGCTGTCCCAGTGACTCCTTCCCGGTCCGGCACCGGCCTCAGCGACCGGTCCTGTTCCCAGATCAAGGAAGGAGCGTCGATCGCCATGGCCATCGTCGCGCATACCCATCCATTTGTCATCGGAGTCGACGCTCACGCGAAGACGCATACCCTGGCGATCCTCGCTGCACCGTTGGGAGAACTGGTCGACACTGCACAGTTCCCGACCACTCACGCGGGTCTTCAACGCGC
>NZ_JAJJIB010000039.1:0-1726 GCF_020905435.1 Microbacterium sp. F2E
ATCGGTACTTCTCACTGACCATCGCACGATGGCTCACCCACGTCTACGACGCAGACAACCCTGCCGAATCCTCCACCACTCCAGGGGACGTCATCGTCGGCATAGGTGTCGAGGGTCATCGCTGCTGAGGCGTGACCCAGCATGCGTTGCACAGCGTTGACGTTTGCGCCGGCGCTGATCGCGAGGCTCGCGGCAGTGTGGCGAAGGTCGTGAGGGCTGAGCTCGGGGAAGCTGGGGTCGACTCGGCGCGCACGTTTCACCGCGCCGACGAACCAGCCACTTTGGGAACTGGGTAGACGCATGTGAACCTGTCCGTCACCGAACAGAAGCTCGGCCGCCCGTTTGTGCCCGATCGCGGAGCGAATGTTGGCGTCGAGGAACTCGGGGTACGGCACAGTGCGCGTCTCGTGGGTCTTTGGAGTTCCGACGTGAATCTGTCCGTTGACGGTGACAGCGTTCTCTTGCACATGCACGCGCCGGCGCTCGAGGAGCACATCTCTCACCCGAAGCCCGGTCGCCTCGCCCCATCGAAGTCCGGTATACGCAAGGAAGAGGATGAGGGTCGGCTGCGACGACTCAGACGCGAGTAGCGTCACCTGGTCATGTGAGAGGTAGACGCGACGCTTCTTGGCTTTACGGGCTCTGCGCATTCTAGGTGGGGGTGAGGGGGTCAAGTCCGCCGGCGATCAGGAGCATGCGGACTCTTCTATGTCTGTCAAGTCAGGGTTGCTGCACGGTTCAGCTGGCGGTAGATGCGTCGGGCGAGGTAACGCTTGAGGCATCGACGGATCTCCTTGGTGCTGCGTCCTTCAGCGGTTCGGCGCTCAACGTAGGCGCGGGTTTCCGGGTCGCAGCGCATGCGGGTGACGACGGCCATGTGCAGGGCGCGGTTCAGTCGCCTGTCTCCGCCTCGGTTGAGTCGGTGTCGTGTGGTGTTTCCTGAGGACGCAGGGATGGGGTTCACCCCCGCGAGGGACGCGAATGCCGCCTCGGAGCGGAGCCTGCCGGCGTGGGACCAGGCGGTCATCGCGATCGCTGCCGTGACGGTTCCGATACCCGGCTCGTCGAGCAGGGCCGCGGCTGGTGTTTCCTGCACGAGGGTGTCCATTCGGGATCGGTTCTCGGTGAGATCGTCGTCGAGGGCAGCCACTCGTTGGGCGAGGCGGATCGCTTCAGCCCGGGCTGTAGCGGCGGCGATGGTTTCGTCGCGGACTCGCCACCGTGTGATCTCGGCGATCCGAGTGCTGGACAGCGGTCGACGAGCGTCGATGCCGAGGTCGACGATCCGCAAGAGCCCGGTCAGAGCGTTGAGGGTGGCGGTGCGTTCGGTAGTCATGTGCTCGCGGGCGGCGACGAGGACGCGCAGGGCGGCGCGTTCGCCGTCATCATCGCGCGGGCTCCTCAGGCGCGTCGTCTCCAGGGGCAGCGCGGCTGCTGCGATTCGGCGGGCATCGAGGGGGTCGGACTTGCCGACTCCGCGGTTCGCGCGCGCGTTCATCCGGGGTGCTTCGGCGACCTGGTAGCCGGTCTGGGCGGCTGTCTTCGCAAGCTGAGCACCGTAGGAGCCGATTCCCTCGATGACCCACAGGACGTCCAGGTCCGCGCCGGTGCGCCGCGCGGCCCAGTCGAGCGCGCGTTGAAGACCCGCGTGAGTGGTCGGGAACTGTGCAGTGTCGACCAGTTCTCCCAACGGTGCAGCGAGGATCGCCAGGGTATGCGTCTTCGC